>NZ_JBFUFP010001471.1:0-1044 GCF_056403375.1 Rhizobacter sp. P2_H2 | reverse complement strand
CCTTCTGCGAGGTGGCCACGATGCGCCGCCCGCACCTGCTCGCCGGCGGCGCACTCAGCGTTGCCGCCACCGGGCACCTGGTGCGCATGCTGATGATCGGCCAGCCCGATGCGCCCTACCCTGGCGTCGCGCTCGTGCAGGCCGCGTGCACACCCGCGAGCCTGGCCGAGTTCGCCTGGGACCTCCATGAGGCTTGGGCCGGCGCCGGCGCACCCAGCAAGGACGGCTGGGCCTTCCGCACGCTGGGCCTGCTGGGCAACGACGAGACGGCCCGCCGCCTGATCCCGCGCATCAACGACTGGGCGAGCGCGCCAGGCACCCGCGGCCGCGCCGAATCCGCGCTCGACCTGCTGGCCGCCATCGGCACCGACGTGGCATTGATGCTGCTGAACACGCAGGCCACCAAGGGCCGGCACAAGCGCGTGCAGTTGCGCGCCGCCGGGATGATCGCGACGGTGGCCGATGCGCGCGGGCTCACGCTCGATGAACTCGGCGACCGGCTGGCGCCGACGCTCGGCCTCGACGAACCCGATGCGGCGATCTTCGATTTCGGCTCGCGCAAGTTCTCCCTCAGCTTCGACGAAAGCCTGAAGCCCGTCGTGCGCGACGCACGCAGCCTGCGACTGAAAGACCTGCCCAAGCCGCTGAAGGGCGACGACGCCACGCTCGCCGGCCCGGCGGCCGAGCGTTTCAAGCAGTTGAAGAAGGACGTGCGCGCCATCGCCAGCCTGGAGATCACGCGGCTGGAGCGCGCGATGCGCAACGCCCGTCGCTGGCCGCTGCCCGAGTTCCGGCGCTTCTTCCTCGCCCATCCGCTGATGCGCCACCTGGCGACGCGCCTGGCCTGGGCCACCTACGACGGCGGCACGCTGCGCCAGCCTTTCCGCGTGGCCGAGGACTGGACGCTCGCGGATGCGGCGGACGAACAGCTCGCGCTGCCCGAGGCCGCGCAGATCGGCATCCTGCACGTGCTCGAACTCGACGCGTCGGTGAAGGCGCAGCTCGGCCAGCTGTTCGGCGACTACGAGATCCTGCAGCCGTTCA
>NZ_JBFUFP010001470.1:0-1045 GCF_056403375.1 Rhizobacter sp. P2_H2 | reverse complement strand
TCCACCTCCTGCTGCGTCATCGCCTCCCCTGCAGCCTGTTCGGCCTCGAACCGCTCCACCCCCAGCGCCCCCCGCGATGCCGCCATCAGCGGCGCGATGAACGCCTCGTCCACCGGATCGGCCCGCTCCCCATCCTCGCGCCTTCCCGCCAGCGCCACGCCGTGCAGCCTGGCCGCCTGCACATGCTCCCCCAGCGCCGAAGCGAGGCCCGCGGCCACTTCCGCCAGCCTCGCCCCCATCTTCGGCAGGCCATCGCGCCGCACCAGCGGCCACAACGCCTGCAGCGTCTCCCGCGCCGCCGGCCATTGCCCGAGGGTGACCTGCACCTGCGCCAGGTTGCTCTGCAACTGTCCCGTCACCRACGCCGGCAGCTCGAGCCGCTTCGCCAGCGCGATGGCTTCGTCGTACAGCGCCCGTGCCTGCGCATGGCGGCAGACACCGCGGTGGATCTCGGCGATGTTGTTCAGGCTGACCACCAGGCGGATGTCGGGCACGCCGTTGGAACGCAGCAGCTCGGTCGCCTGCTCATACGCCGACAAGGCCTCGTCGGCGCGCCCCAGCGCATGCCATGCGTTGGCGCGCAGGCTCAACGCCACGGCGGTGCGCTCGGCGTTGTCGGCCGATGCCGCCAGCTCGCCGCCCCGGTCGGCCCAGCGCAAGGCCTCGTCGTAGAAGCCGCGCTTGTACGCGAGGTGCGACATCGCCAGCAGCGCCTTGCCGCGCAGCGCCTCGTCGAGCCCGTGTGCGTCGCGCGCCAGCGCGGCGGCGCCCAGGCAGTAGCCCACGTCGAGCGGGCCGGCAAAGGCCCAGTAGCGGCCGAGCGCCGCCACGAAACGCCAGCCGGCGTGGGCGCCAGCCGGTAGCTGGGCGCACCAGTCGTGCGCCGCGATCAGGTTGTCCTGTTCCGCCTTCAGTCGCGGCAGCCACGCCAGTTCGCCCGGGCCGTGCAGGTGGCCGCCGGCCTCTTCGGCAAAGGCGACGAAGTGGGCCAGGCAGCGCGCACGCACGGCCTGCGCTTCGCCGGTCTCGTCGAGCAGGTCCTGCG
>NZ_JBFUFP010001469.1:0-1046 GCF_056403375.1 Rhizobacter sp. P2_H2 | reverse complement strand
CCATCAATCTTGAGCATTTGCAAGGCCGCCACGGCCAGGCTGCCGGCGGCCTCGCCTTGCGTTGTGAACATCACCACCGGGCCGCTGATGTTGGCGCGCCAGGCCGGCGCGCTGCTACCAGCGCTGATGCTGTTGGCGCGCCCGTGCACGCTCCACAAGCCGCCGCTGAGGGCACCGCCGATTTGCACGCTGTTCAAAGTGAACAGATTAGGCAAGCCGGGCGTGCCGGTGAGCAACAGATCAGCGCCCATGTCGCCCTTGGTGACGAGGCTGGCGAGGCCCGCCGCTTTGAGCACACTCACGCCGGCCGCGCTGCCGGTCCATTGCTTGACGTCCACATTCACATTGGCGGTCGGTGCGAGCAACTGCACGTCGGCCAGCTCCGCGGCCTTGAAGCTGAAAGTGCTGCCGGCGGCGACCGAGACCAGCGCCTGGCTGAGTTGGCCCAAGGTCAGGCTGACGACACTGGACGCGAAGACTGCCGTGCCGCTCAGGTCGGCATTGGCCAGGCTCAGCGCGCCCACAGCGCTGTTGGCGCTGATGCCCACCAGCGCCAGCTGGGTGCCCCCGGTGTTGACGAGCGACACATTGCTGGCCGCACTGGTGTTGACGAGTTCCAGCACGAAGCCGCTGCCCTGAAGCAAGAGCTGACCCTTGCCCGGGCCGCTGATCACCACGCTGGGCGCGGCCGGCGGAGCCGGGTCTTGCGCCATGTGCGGCGCCGGGTTGGCGCCGGCCGGCTTGGGCTTGGAGTTCGCAGCGCTTGCGGCGCGGGATGAGTTGGCAAGGCGGGAGCGGGTGGGGGCGGTCATGGGGTCTCTCCGGTCGGTTGGGGCAAGCAAGCCTGTGAGCGAGTCATCGCTGTGTCATTAGCTAGAACGCAGTCCGCCCCGCTTTCCCGACACCGGAATAAATAAAAAAAAATGGAGCGCAGCGCTCCTGGCATCGAACCGCCAYTCGGCGATCAATGAATAACCGAATTTGTAAGCGGTTTTAGAAAACCGCGAGCGTCATCGGTCGCATCGAGGACATCAAGGACTACGAGG
>NZ_JBFUFP010001468.1:0-1046 GCF_056403375.1 Rhizobacter sp. P2_H2 | reverse complement strand
ATCCGCCACCTGCTGGTTGCTTGAGGGCTTGTTGCCTGACCGGAACCGCCGGATTTCCACGCTATACTGCGCGGCTTACGTCGGGGTGTAGCGCAGCCTGGTAGCGCACTTGCATGGGGTGCAAGGGGTCGCGAGTTCGAATCCCGCCACCCCGACCATAGATAGCCAGCTAGAACGGTTAGGTCCCACTAACCAGCACGGAAAAAGCCCACTGAGGTCTGACTTGAGGTCTAACTCAAGTTGAAGCTCAGTGGGCTTTGTGCTTTTCCGGTCCCTCCACATGCCTCGCCGCGCGGACGAACACCCGCTGCAGCAGCACGCCGTGTTCCCTGCGCCCGGGTGCGCCGCTCAGCCCGAGCTCGCGGATCGCGCCGATGACGCGCACTGCTTCGAGCAGGCTGGAGGTCTCGATCAACCGGTAGACGCGGTGATTGCTGTCCTCGACGCCGAAGACCATCTGCACGCCATCGGGTCGGCTTGTCGCGTCGATGGTGTCGAGGGCGTTCATCAGGGCTTCGTCTTCCAGGGGGTGGAGACCATCGGTGATCAGGCGGCTGCGCATGGGTGCAAGGGGTCGGACTGCTGAGAACGCGGACGATGTTCGGACCGCGCCGCCGCGTCCGCCATCGGCGCCTTCCGAGCTTCGCGTAGGAGCAGATCCCCTTTGCAGCGCAGGCGATTCCGTACGCGTCGGTGGGCGAAAACCGCACCGTCCGGCGCCTGAGCTGCGCGTCATTGGCTGGCCGCGGAAGCTGCCGGTGCCGCCGCCTCGGCCGCTGCCGGAGCGCTGGCTGAGCCTGTGGCCGGCGCGCTGGCCGACATCGTCGTCGGCGCGCCGTGCTGCAGCGCATCCGCGGTGCTCGCCGCCATGCCGGCCGGCAGCAGCGGCACGATCAACAGCGCGACGATGTTGATGATCTTGATCAGCGGGTTCACCGCCGGGCCGGCCGTGTCCTTGTAGGGGTCGCCGACGGTGTCGCCGGTGACGGCCGCCTTGTGCGCGTCCGAGCCCTTGCCGCCGTGGTGGCCGTCCTCGATGTACTTCT
>NZ_JBFUFP010001467.1:0-1047 GCF_056403375.1 Rhizobacter sp. P2_H2 | reverse complement strand
TGCCCGAAGAGCTTTTCGAATCGGTGGCCGTGGTGCTGCGCTGGGTGGACGAGATCGGCGCCCGGCGCGGCGATTCACCCGGCAGCACACCAGCCCCCGGTTCCGACAACCCCGTTCATTGACCCTTTCCACCCAGGCGGATGCCATGAAGAAATTCAAGATCAACATAGGCGGCGATGCCGCGATGGTGGCCACGATCGTGGCCATCCTCGCGCTGATGGTGCTGCCGCTGCCGACCTTCCTGATCGACGGCCTGCTGGCGGTGAACCTCACCATCAGCACGCTGCTGCTGATGGTGACGATGTACATCCCGAGCGCGGTCTCGCTGACCTCGTTCCCGGCGCTGCTGCTGTTCACGACGCTGTTCCGGCTGTCGCTGARCATCTCGTCGACCAAGCTGATCCTGCTGCACGCCGACGCCGGCCACATCATCGAGTCGTTCGGCAACCTGGTGGTGGGCGGCAACCTGGTGGTCGGGATCGTGGTGTTCCTGATCATCACGGTGGTGCAGTTCATCGTGATCGCGAAGGGCTCGGAGCGGGTCGCCGAGGTCGGCGCGCGCTTCACGCTGGACGCGATGCCGGGCAAGCAGATGAGCATCGACGCCGACCTGCGCGCCGGCCACCTGACGGCCGACGAGGCCCGCCACCGCCGCGCCGCGCTCGCGATGGAAAGCCAGCTGCACGGCGGCATGGACGGCGCGATGAAGTTCGTGAAGGGCGATGCGATCGCGGCGCTGATCATCACGGTGATCAACATCCTGGCCGGCATCGTGATCGGCATCACCTACCACGGCATGCCGGCCGCCGAGGCGGCGAACCGCTTCGCGATCCTGTCGATCGGCGACGCGATGGTGTCGCAGATCCCGTCGCTGCTGATCTGCGTGGCCGCCGGCGTGATGATCACCCGCGTGGCCGACGAGCACGCGCCGAAGCCGAAGTCGCTGGGCGAGGAGATCACCTACCAGCTGACGCGCAGCCCGCGCGCGCTGTACCTGGCGGCCGGCTTCCTGTGCGGCTTCGCGCTGGTGCCGGGCTTCCCGTGGTA
>NZ_JBFUFP010001466.1:0-1051 GCF_056403375.1 Rhizobacter sp. P2_H2 | reverse complement strand
GACCAGCCGCGCCCGCCCTGCCCGGTCGAGCCGGTGCAGCCGGCTCGCCAGCAGCGGCCCGAAGAACGCGTTCTGCAGCGAGGCCAGCAGCGCGATCGCGTTCGACGCGAGGATGAACGCGCCGTACTCCACCGCCGCCGCGTGGCGGATCAGCAGCAGCCCGATCGCGAAGCTCGCGGCCGACAGCACCGCCTGGCTGACGACCGAGCTGCTGAACAGCCGCGCGACCRCCAGGTGCCGGCGCCGGGCCTCGGCCACCGCCCCGTTCACGGCAGCTCCCGCTTCGTCCTCACCCATTCGGCGCTGTCGCGCGCCCGCAGCACCAGCAGCAGCTTCCACAGCACGAACGACGGCGCGCGCAGCAGGTCGAGCAGGCCGCGTACCCCGACGCCGCTGAGCTGCCAGCCGCGCAGCACGTAGGCGACGAGGCTCGCGACACAGCCCGCCGCGAGCCACAGCCAGCCCTGCGCCGCCGGATCCCACGCCCACGCGAGGCCCGCCGCCACGAGCAGCAGCACGGCGCTCGCGCCCAGTTGCGACAGGGGCAGCACCAGCAGGTCGAGCGCGAGGTCCAGGCAGACCGCGCCATCGGTCCGCAGGGCCGCGCGCAGCAGCGGCCGCACGCGCGCGCGCACCAGCTGCCGGCGCCCGGTTTCCCAGCGCAGGCGCTGGCTCGCGGCGGCCTCGTCGCCCGACACCATCAGCCCGTCGGCACGCGCCTCGTCGGCATAGTGCACGCGCTGCCCGGCCAGGCCGAGGGCGATGCCGTACTCGATGTCCTCGGCCAGTCCGAAGGCGCGGTACGGCACCTGGCGCAGCAGGCGGTGCGTCACGCACCAGCCGTTGCCGCGCAGGCCGCACGACAGCCGCAGCCGCTCGCGGGCGCGCGAGCGCAGGCGATGGAAGCACGACAGCGCGATCGCCATCAGCCGCGTGCGCCACGAGGCCTGCGCGTTCAGCACGCCGTGGCAGGCCTGCACCGCCCTCGCGCCGGCCTCGATGCGCGCCGCGAAGGCTTCCAGCAGGTTGGGCGACACCTCGGTATCGGCAT
>NZ_JBFUFP010001465.1:0-1053 GCF_056403375.1 Rhizobacter sp. P2_H2 | reverse complement strand
CATCGAGGTAGTCGGCCACCTTGTGCACCTCGTCGGCGATCGAGGTGTCGGCATGGCGCGACGCGGCCGCGCCCTGGTCGGCGCGCGCGAGGAACAGCATGTCGTTGACGATGCCCTTCAGCCGCTCCATCTCCTCGAGGTTGGAGCGCAACACCTCCTCCAGCTCGCCGGCGCTGCGCTCGCGCGTCAGCATCACCTGGGTCTGGCCGATCAGGTTGGTGAGCGGCGTGCGCAGCTCGTGCGCCACGTCGGCATTGAAGGCCTCCAGCTGCTGGTAGGCAGTCTCCAGCCGCGCCAGCGCGCCGTTGAACGAGGCGGTCAGGTCGCACAGCTCGGCGGGCATCGGCTGCAGGTCGAGCCGCTGCTCCTGGTGGTTCGGGTCGAGTGCCTGCGCCTGCCGGCTCAGCCGCTGCAGCGGCCGCAGCCCCACGCGGGCGATGCCGTAGCCGAGGAAGGCCACCGCCAGCACGCCGACCGCGCCCAGCCCGATCAGCGCGAAGCGGAAGTCCTCCAGCGTCTGCAGGAAGCGCAGCGGGTCCTTCACGAGCACCAGCGTCACCGCCGGCCGGTCGCCGTCGGCGGGCAGGTGGCGGGTCCAGGTCAGCAGCTTGCAGGGGTGGCCGGGTTCCTCCAGCTCGCCGAAGCCGCCGGCCATCGCCAGCGCCTCGATGTCGGCGCGCCGCGGGCCGTAGCGGAAGGTCGAGACGTCGCTGATGACCCACAGCCGCACGTCGCTGCGCTCCATCTCCAGCGTGTTGAACTTCGGCGTGAGCCACAGCCGCCACTGCGATTCGTCCTGGACGCGCAGCACGATCGATTCGGCCCAGCCGGCGCGCAGCCGCATCTCGCCGCGCACCTGCTCCATCATCCCGCCGTTCAGCATGCGGTGCAGCGCCCAGCCGCCGACCAGGAACACCACCGCGGCGCAGCCCGCGAACATCAGCGTGAGCCGCACGGCGAGCCGGCGCGTCATGCCGTGCCCTCCGCCGCGCGCGCCTCGAGCACGTAGCCCATGCCGCGCATCGTGTGCAGCAGCTTGAGCGGGTAGGGGCC
>NZ_JBFUFP010001464.1:0-1056 GCF_056403375.1 Rhizobacter sp. P2_H2 | reverse complement strand
GGCGCGAGGCGGCGGGGGCGGCGGATCCAGCGGCAGGTCGAAGCTCATGTCGTCCAGCGAGTGGCCGACCTCGCCGGTCGGCAGCGGCTGGGTCTCTTCCGGCAGGTGCGGTGCCGACACCGCCGAGCCGCTCGGCAGGGCCAGGTCGAGGTCGAGGTCCATGCCGGCGCCGGTGCTGTCGAAACCGCTGCCGTGCGAACCGCTGGTGCCGAACTCGGACGGCGACGGCAGCACCGATTGCGGCATCGTGCTCGCACCCAGCAGCTCGGCCGACGGACGCGCTTCGCCACCGCCGGTGGCCGGTCCACCGCCCGGGCGGTACATCGGGTTCTCCGGATCGATCTGCTGGCCGATCTCCTGCGCCTTGGCCCAGTCCTCGCCCTGGCCGCCGGTCAGGCCGAACAGCTGGGTGGCCAGCAGCTCGAAGCCCTTGGTGTCGCGGCGCTTGGCGTAGACCTCGAGCAGCTTGGTGCGGATCGCCAGGCGCTCGGGGCTCGCGCGCATGGCTTCCTTGAGGATTTCCTCGGCCTGCAGGTCGCGGCCATAGGCCAGGTAGACATCGGCCTCGGCCACTGGATCAACGTCGCCGATGGCATCGAGCTGGCTCAGCGAGTAGCTCATCGACGACGATGCCCCGCCGGCGTCACGCGTGTCGATGCGCTGACCGCCGCTGGCCCCGAAGAAAGAATCCGGTTGAAGGCGACTCTCGAGGAACGAGGTTTCACCGCTGTCGCGCTTGGCGCGCTTGCTGAAGCGCCACGCCGCGAAACCGCCGAGCAGCAGCACGGCGATGCCGCCGAGCAGGGCCGGCAGGTTGTCGTCGAGCAGCGACGACAGGAAGCTCGGCTCGGGCGCCGGAGCGGGCATCGGGGCCGGCGCAGGCTTCGGCGGCGCGACGGCCACGACCGGCGCACTGGCCACCACGTCAGGCGCCGACGCGGCAGCGACCGGCGGCACGTCGGCGGGCGCCGAGGCCGGGGTCTCGATCACCGGCGCGGGTGCGGGCACAGGGGTCGCTGCCACCGGAGCCGGCGGCGGCGGCACAGGGGCCGGCGG
>NZ_JBFUFP010001463.1:0-1057 GCF_056403375.1 Rhizobacter sp. P2_H2 | reverse complement strand
TTGCTGCCGTGCGCGCTCCTGACCTTGGACCAGTCGGCATCGAGCTCCTCGGCCAGGATCATCGGCAGCGCGGTCTGCACGCCCTGGCCGAAGTCGAGCCGGTTGATCGTGATGGTGGTGCTGCCGTCCTTGTCGATGTGGACGAAGGCCGAGGGTTGCTGCGTGGGCTTCAATCCGCCGGCCGGCTTGGCGGCGTCCTGCGCCATCGTGCCGAGCGGGAACGCGCCGAGCGCGAAGCCGCTGACGGCGGTCAGCTTCAGGAAGCTGCGGCGCGGCAGGCCTTCGGTGGCGACCGGGTCCTGCTGCGCGTCGAGCATGGCACGCAGGTGCTTCGGCAGCTCGAGGAGGGTGGGTTCGAAATGCATGGTGGGCTCCTTATGCCAGCGCGCGGGCGGCGTCGGTGATGGCAGCGCGGATGCGCGCATAGGTGCCACAGCGGCAGATGTTGCCGGCCATCGCCGAATCGATCTCGGCTTCGGTGGGCACCTTGCCGTGCGGCACGCTCTTCAGGAACGCGGTGGCCGACATGATCTGGCCGCTCTGGCAGTAGCCGCACTGCGCCACGTCGTGCTTGACCCAGGCCTCGTGGACGGCCTTGCCGACCTTGTCGGTGCCGGCGGTCACGGCCTCGATCGTCGTGATCTTCTGGCCGGCGGCGGCCGAGATCGGCGTCACGCACGAGCGGATCGCCTGGCCGTTCAGGTGCACGGTGCAGGCACCGCACAGCGCCTGGCCGCAGCCGAACTTGGTGCCGGTCATGCCGAGCGTGTCGCGCAGGGCCCAGAGGATGGGGGTGGAGGGATCGGCATCGACCTGGCGGTTCTGGCCGTTGATGTTGAGCGTGCTCATGGCTGGCTGGCTCCCTGGGGTGGTGAGGAGAGGGGAAGAGAGGGGGACAACTTCTTAGATGAACGAAAATTCACTTAAACGATAGCTCTCGGGCAAGGGCGCGTCAAGCGGCCGCAGTGTCTGCCCATTCGGATAGCCGAGCGGAAGTGCAGGGTTATCCGACCGGTGGAGCCTGGTGAACCGTTACCGCTTGATGCCGTCCCAGCAC
>NZ_JBFUFP010001462.1:0-1058 GCF_056403375.1 Rhizobacter sp. P2_H2 | reverse complement strand
GTCGTGGCCTGGTGCTGGAACCCTATGCGCAAGGCGCGCTGATCGCCGGCGGCGTGCTGTCGGCCTGCGCGCCGCAGCCGGCGATCGACGGCTGGCTCGGGAAGATCGCCGCTGGCGACGCGCTGGTCGTGCTGGCACACCAGGAGCGCGGCGCGCGCTACCGGCTGGCGCGCGTCGAGACCTCGGCGAAGGCGGCCGGCAGCGCGTGGACGCTCAACGGCGCGAAGAGCCTCGTGCCGGCCGGTGACCTGGCGGATGCGTTCATCGTGCCGGCCCGGGTGTCGGGTGCGGTCGACGACCCGGCGGGCGTCGCGCTGTTCCTCGTCGAACGCCGCGCCGCCGGCGTGAAGACGCGCGGCTACGGCACCGCCGATGGCGCGCGTGCGGCCGAGCTGGCGCTCGCTGATGCGCCGGCCACGCTGCTGGTGGCTGCCGGCGATGGTCATGCAGCGCTGGAGCATGCGGCCGACATCGGCATCGCCGCGCTCTGCGCCGAGGCGGTCGGCGCGATGGACCAGCTGGTCGCGGTGACCGTCGAGTACATGAACACGCGCAAGCAGTTCGGCGTCGCGATCGCGAGCTTCCAGGCGCTGCGCCACCGCATCGCCGACGTGAAGATGCAGCTGGAGCTGGCACGCTCGATGAGCTACTTCGCGACGCTGAAGATGAACGAACCGGCCGCGGCGCGGCGGCGCGCGCTGGCGCAGGCCAAGTACCAGCTCGGTGTCTCGATGCGCTTCGTCGGCCAGCAATGCATCCAGCTGCACGGCGGCATCGGCGTCACCGACGAGTACATCGCCGGTCACTACTTCAAGCGGCTGACGGTGATGGAGCTGAGCTTCGGCGACACGCTGCACCAGCTGGGCGAGGTGTCGACGCGCATGCAGGACACGGCAGGCGTCTTCGCGTAGCGGGGGCGGCGATGCGGCCGCCATAATCAGCGGCTCCATGTCCGACTCCCTGCGATGCATTCGACACCCGGTCTGAGCGCCGTTGCCGGCCTGCGTGTCGGCCACTTCACCGACACCCGCCGGCCGACCGGCTGCACCGTCGTGCTC
>NZ_JBFUFP010001461.1:0-1059 GCF_056403375.1 Rhizobacter sp. P2_H2 | reverse complement strand
CGCCCGCCGCGCGCGCACGCCTTCTGGTGGACGTACTGGATGCTCGCCGCCTTCGTGTGGGCGCTCGGCGTGGTGCTCGATGCCGGGCACTTCGCGTACCTCGCGCAGCGGCTGACGGCGGTCGTCATCTCGCTGGCACGCGACATCGGCGAGGCCACCGGCATGGTCACGCAGACCTACCCGGTCGGGCGCATCACGCTGGCGGTCATCGCCTGGCTGGTGCTGTGCCATTTCATCTTCGGCTGGCTGTGGCGCCTTGTCGTCGGTACCTCGGCTGTCCCTGCGCCGCCGGTGCCGCGCAAGCGCTGGCAGGTCGGTGTCGCCGAGACGCTGGTCGTTCTGCTCGGCGTGTTCGGCATCCACGGCAAGTTCTCGCAATACCCGCTGCGCTGGAGCGATTCGATCGAGCTGCAGAACGCGTTCGCGCAGCAACTGTCGCTGAACCCGCTGCACAACCTGTACGACACCTGGACCTTCCGCGCGCAAAGCCTGGGCGATGCGCAGATGCGCCCCGATGCCGATGCGATCCGCGCCTTCGTCGGCCTGCCGCCGCTGAAGCCGGGCGAGCCGATCTCGTTCCTGCGCAGCGTGCCGCCCAAGCCCGAGCGTGCCGGCCAGCCGCCGATGAACGTCGTGCTGGTGCTGCTGGAGAGCTTCGCGGCGCACAAGGTCGGCGCGATCGGCAGCCCGCTGGGCGCGACGCCGAGCTACGACGCGCTCGCGAAGGACGGCCTGCTGTTCACGCGCATGATGAGCGCGCACGGCCACACCGCGCGCGGCGTGTTCACCACCGTCACCGGCATGCCCGACGTCTCGGTCGAATCGACCGCGTCGCGCAACCCGGCGGCCAGCAACCAGCAGTCGATCATCAACGAGTTCGCCGGCTACAAGAAGTTCTACTTCATCGGCGGCAGCACCTCGTGGGCCAACGTGCGCGGCGTGCTGACGGCCAGCATCGACGACATCGACATCGTCGAGCAGACGCGGCTGAAGTCGCCGGTGGTCGACGTCTGGGGCGTCTCCGACAAGAACCTGTTCCTGGAAGCGAACGAGATGTTC
>NZ_JBFUFP010001460.1:0-1059 GCF_056403375.1 Rhizobacter sp. P2_H2 | reverse complement strand
GCCACAGACTCCCCGCACCCGCCTTCCGCACCAATGCGCCACTGCGCCACTTGCGCCAATCAGGACAACGCTTCAGCCACCAGCGCCGGCAGGTCGGCCAGGTCGTGCAGCAGTTCCGGCGACAGCCCTTCGGGCAGTTCGTCGAGCGCCGCGCCGCGCCACATCACCTCGGTGCTGCCGTTCGCACCACGCTGCACCACGACACGCAGCAGCAGGTCGGGCGAGGCATCGGAACTCGTCATCAGCACCGGCGTGCCGCCCTGCGTCGATTCGAACACGATCACCAGGCGCTGGCGCTCGTTGTCCTCACCGACGCTCTGCTGCAGCCGCACCAGCACCGGCATGCCGTGCCGCTCGGCACAGGCCTCGATGCGCTGCACCGTCTCGGTCACGCCGAAACGGCTGACGCTCGCACGCGTCAGGCGCTCTTCCGCACCGAATGCGCGGGTACCACCCAGGGCTGCGACGATCATCGCAATGCCACCGGTCATCCAGAAACGAAACGGGCTCTTCATCGGGGGTCTCCCTCGGGTCACCGACAGACGATAGGGTTCGAACAGCGGTACTTCAAGGGTCTGAATGTCAGTCAACGTCGCTCCACCGTTAACGACGGTGTCGCTACCGTCACACTGTGCTCAGCACGAACGCAGAGTGTGGCCTGAAGCGGTGACGCTTTGGTGAACGGCCCCCGACCAATAGGGATATCCAACGAACATTCATGCGGCGCTGCAGCACGCTGCAGGCCGCGAATTCACTTGGTTCCGAAGATCTTGTCGCCGGCGTCGCCGAGGCCCGGGATGATGTAGCCCAGCTCGTTGAGGTGGCTGTCGATGGCGGCCGTCCAGCAGCGCACGTCGGGGTGGGCTTGCTGCAGTGCAGCGACGCCTTCCGGCGCGGCCACCAGCACCAGCGCACGGATGTCGGTGCAGCCGCGGYGCTTCAGCAGGTCGATGGTCGCGATCATCGAGCCGGCGGTGGCCAGCATCGGGTCGATGATCAGCGCAGTGCGCTCGTCGAGGTGGCCGACGAGGTTCTCGAAGTAGTGCTCCGGCTGCAGCG
>NZ_JBFUFP010001459.1:0-1062 GCF_056403375.1 Rhizobacter sp. P2_H2 | reverse complement strand
GATCATCTCCAGCGCCAGCATCAGGCGCGGCTCGCGGCCGGCAGCCTGCAGCGACCGCGCGTGCACGGCGCTGCCCATGACGGCGCTGCGGAAGTACGGCGGCTCCTCGAGCGTGTACGCGACGAGCTCGACCGGCCGCGGCGGCGGATCGCGCGCCAGGAGGCGGGCCAGTTCGAGCAGGCCCGCGACGCCGCTCGCGTTGTCGTCGGCACCGGGTGTTGAACCGCCCTCTCCGCCGTCGTGCGCGCCGTCGTGCGAGTCGTAGTGCGCGCCGATCACGAGCGGGGCGCCGTCTGCCGGGCCGAAGCGGGCCACCAGGTTGCGATGCCGGGCCGCGCCCACGGCGAACTCCTGCACGCTCACCACCGCGCCGCAGGCACGCAGCTCATCGGCCACGTACGCCGCCGCGGCATCGAGCCGCCCCGACGCCCCGGCCACGCGCGGATGCAGGTCGACCGAGAGGCGACGCACATGCGCCTTCAGGCGGTCGGCGTCGACCGGAGGCGGTTGCGACACGATCGACATCACGCCGGGCTGCGTGACGACGAACCACGCGGCAACGAGCACCGCGAACACAGCGGCGAACGCGATCCAGAACCCTGTCTTCATGCGAGATCCTTCGAGCGTTGACAGGCCGCGATCGTGCCCACGGCGATGCATCCCGTGGGCTGGCATCCGACGATCGACCGATTCGGGGCCGCGAACGTCAGGCCGACGCCCGCGCCGGCTGTCTGACAGGCTCGCCAGCATCCCTCGAACTTGGGGGGGTCGGCACCGCGGTGGCCCGCCGGGGTGACTTTGGTCGAACGCCGCAGCGCGACCCGGCCGCAATAATGGCCCGATGCCCGCACGACGAGACAAACCCCGCCCGCCGCGACGGTCGACTGCCGCCCACCGGGCCGGCATCGGCCTGCTGGTGCTGGCGGGTGCATTCGCCGGTTGCGGGCCGGCCCAATCCAACGAAGGCGGCAACGGCATGATCTTCGGCCTGTTCAAGAGCAAGCTGACGTCGACCGTCAGCCCGCAGCTGGGCGCATCGCTGGTGCGCGAATCAGCCTGGCC
>NZ_JBFUFP010001458.1:0-1064 GCF_056403375.1 Rhizobacter sp. P2_H2 | reverse complement strand
ATCGAAGCCGGTGCGCTGCAGCAGCGGCATCATGTCGACCAGCACCTCGCCGGTGGCGCGCACCTCGCCGGCATAGCGATAACGCGAGCGCAGCAGCCGGGCCTGGCTGTAGGCGCGGCCGTCGACCCACTTCGGGAAGTTCAGCACGACCAGCGCGAGCCGCGGCAGGTCCTCGGCCAGGTCCTCGATGTCAGCATCGTTCGGGAACTGCACGCCGACGGCCATGCCGGCCGGCCAGGTGCTGCGCACGCTGTGCCATTGCGCGAGCGACAGCAGGCTGTTCGGGGCGGGCGTCAGCGTGACCATCGGGCCGTCTTCGCCGGTGATGGTGCGCCAGGGGTCGCGGGCGGTGTCGATGAATTTCATGGTCAGGCCTTGGCGGTGCTGCGGCGCTGGGCGTTGGCCGCGGTCTTGAACGGATCGAGCCCGATGCGGTTCACGGTGTCGATGAAGCGCTCGGCAGCGGTGCTGCGCTGCGCGCGGTAGGTGTCGAGCACCGCCTCGATCACGTCGGGCACCTCGTCGGCCGCGAACGACGGGCCGATCACCTTGCCGGGCGTCGACTGGTGGCCGCTGATCGCCGAGCCGTCGAGGCCGCCGAGCGTCACCTGGTACCACTCGCTGCCGTCCTTGTCGACGCCGAGGATGCCGATGTGGCCGCTGTGGTGGTGGCCGCAGGAGTTGATGCAGCCGCTGATGTGCAGGTCGATGTCGCCGATGTCGTAGAGCTCGTCGATGTCGTCGAAGCGCTCGGTGATGGCCTCGGCGATCGGGATCGAGCGGGCATTGGCGAGCGCGCAGAAATCGCCGCCGGGGCAGGCGATCATGTCGGTCAGCAGGCCGATGTTGGGCGTCGCGAAGCTGGCGGCGCGCGCGGCCTGCCAGAGGGCGAACAGGTCGCTCTCGCGCACCCACGGCAGCACCAGGTTCTGGTCGTGCGAGACGCGCAGCTCGGCCTGGCTGAAGCGCTCGGCCAGCTCGGCGGCCAGTTCCATCTGCGTGTCGGTCGCGTCGCCCGGCGCCTGGCCGGTGCGCTTGAGCGACAGCGTCACGCTGCGGTAGCC
>NZ_JBFUFP010001457.1:0-1065 GCF_056403375.1 Rhizobacter sp. P2_H2 | reverse complement strand
ACGCCAGCCCGTGCGCGCGGCTGGCGGCGAAGGCGTGTGCCAGCGCATGGCCCTTGCCGCGGCGTTGCGGGTCGTGCCGCTCCAGCACGACGGCGCCGGCGGCACGCGCACGCGCCGCGGTGTCGTCGCTGCAGTTGTCCGCGACGACCAGCACGCGGTACAGGTCGGCCGGCCAGTCTAGCCGCCGCAGGCTCGCCAGGCAGGCGTCGATCACCGCCGCCTCGTCGTGCGCCGGCACGATCACATCGAAGAACAGCCGGCCCGACGAGCGCCGCGCCGCGCCCGGCGCCTGCGACAGCAGCGTGAGCAGCAGCAGGTAGGCCGAGCAGGCCGCCACCGGAACGGCCAGCAGCGACAGCAGCGCCGGCAGCAGCCAGCTCATTGGGAGCCTCCGTGCTTCGCACTGCGGTATTCGGACTTGGGGCGGCCCGGCGTCCTCATACCGCACCGCCAGGGTGTTCCACGCCGCCATATTCCTGGTAGTGCCAGCCGGCGAAGACCGACAGTTTCCCGAGGTTGGCCGCGACCTTCAGCAGCCAGTGCACCGCGCGGTGGCGACCGGCCGGCCACGCGAGCAGCGCCAGTCCCGCGGCCAGCACCGACTGCGCGAGCGCCCGCGCGAAGAATCGCACCCGGCCGGCCCGCGTGAGCGGCCCGTAACGGCCGTTCAGGCGGTGCCGCGCGTGGTCCTGCCCGCCGCGCAGCGCGCGCAGCAGCAGCCAGCGCAGCGACAGCCGCGACGCCTCGACCGGCTCATGCACCACCGCCTCGTCGCACCAGACGATGCGCGCGCCGTGCTGCACCAGCCGGCCGAGCAGGTCGCCGTCCTCGCCGCCGGTGCGGCCGTAGGCCGGGTCGAACGGCTGCGCCATCGCCCGCAGCAGCGCGCCGCGCAGCAGCACGTTGCCGAAGCGCAGCCGGTTCGGCGGCACGAGCGCACCGCTCGGCTGGCGCGCCCAGTCGTAGAAGCGGCCGCGCCGGATCCAGCCCGGCGCATCGGCGGGCAGCACCGGCAGCACCGGCCCGAGCACGCCGTCGGCCCGGCCGTGCCGCGCCGGCGCGGCC
>NZ_JBFUFP010001456.1:0-1067 GCF_056403375.1 Rhizobacter sp. P2_H2 | reverse complement strand
ATGTCATACCGCCGTTGTCATACCAACGATATATTGCTGCCGATGAACAAAGTTCTCCCCGTCAATCCCACGCCGGCACCGACGCCGGCAGAGCGCTGGGTCTGGCGGGCCTGCCTCGCGGTCTCGCTGGTCTGGCTGGCGGTGGCCTGGGCCGGGCAGGCGCGTTGGTGGCCGGGGGCGCTGTTGCTGGCCTTGAGCCTGCTGCCGCCGCTGCTGCGCTCGCAGCGCCGGCAGGTGGCGGTGCCGGGCTACGACACGCTCGACGTGAGCCCGTGGGGCCTGGTGCACCGCAGCGGCCTGCCCGGCGACCCGCAGGAGCCGTCGACGCGCCGCCTGGCCTGGTCCGACATCCGGCAGGTCGACGTGCTGACGACCGAAGACGGCCCGCTCGGCGAAGACCTGTTCTTCGTGCTGATGACGCAGCCCGACAGCGACGCCGAGGCGCTGGTCGTCTCGAACGCGCAGGCGGTGCCGACGAAACTGCTCGATGCGATGGCCCAGAACCTCGGGCCGCTCGACCAGGCGCAGCTGCTGAACGCCGTCAGCACGCGCGAGCTGAAGCGCTTCACGCTGTGGCGGCGCGAAGCCGCTGCAGCACAGGCTTAGCGGGACTTCTTCCAGAGCAGCAGCACGACGCCCGCGAGCACCACGCCGGCGGCGGCCCATTCATAGTGCGTGACGGTCTCGCCGGCTACCGCGACGCCCAGCAGCATCGCGATCACCGGGTTCACGAAGGTGTAGCTCGACGCCAGCCCGGCGCTGGCCTTCGACAGCAGCACCATGTAGGCGTTGAACGCGATCAGCGAGCCGAACACCACCAGGTAGAACCAGGCGCCCACCGCCTTCGGTTCCGGCGGCCACTGCATCTGCTCGCCGGTGACGGCAGCCAGCAGCAGCAGCACGACGCCGCCGCAGATCATCTCGCTGGCGAAGCCGGTCGCGCCCGGGGCCAGCGGCAGGCTGCGCTGGCTCAGCACGCTGCCGATCGACCAGGTGAGGCAGGCCGTCGCGATCGCGAACAGCCCGACCGGCGAGGCCTGGAAGCCGGCGCCCTGCGTCAGCATCAG
>NZ_JBFUFP010001455.1:0-1067 GCF_056403375.1 Rhizobacter sp. P2_H2 | reverse complement strand
ATGACCACCACCGAATCCGCCATCCTGGCCGCCCTGCAAGCCGTCAACGATCCGCTCACCGGCAAGGATGTCGTCGGCGCCCGCCAGGTGAAGAACCTGCGCATCCAGGGCGCGGACGTGAGCTTCGAGCTGGAGCTCGGCTACCCGGCGAAGAGCCTGCATGCGGCGCTGCGCGAATCGCTGCAGCGGGCGGTGCGCGCGTTGCCGGGCGTTGGCCGGGTCGATGTCGAGATCGCGACCCGCGTCGTGCCCCATGCGGTGCAGCGCGGGGTGCAGCTGCTGCCCAACGTGAAGAACATCGTCGCGGTGGCGTCGGGCAAGGGCGGCGTCGGCAAGAGCACGACGGCGGCCAACCTGGCGCTGGCGCTGGCCGCCGAGGGGGCGAAGGTCGGCATCCTCGACGCCGACATCTACGGCCCGAGCCAGCCGATGATGATGGGCCTGGAAGGCCGCCCGGAGAGCGCCGACGGCAAGACGATGGAGCCGATGYGCAACCATGGCGTCGAGGTGATCTCGATCGGCTTCCTGGTCGAGCGCGACAACGCGATGATCTGGCGCGGCCCRATGGCCACGCAGGCGCTGGAACAGCTGCTGCGGCAGACCAACTGGGGCGACCTCGACTACCTGATCGTCGACATGCCGCCCGGCACCGGCGACATCCAGCTGACGCTCTCCCAGCGCGTGCCGCTGACCGGCGCGGTGATCGTGACGACGCCGCAGGACATCGCGCTGATCGATGCGCGCCGCGGCATCAAGATGTTCGAGAAGGTCGGCGTGCCGATCCTGGGCGTCGTCGAGAACATGGCGGTGCATGTGTGCAGCAACTGCGGGCACGTGGAGCACATCTTCGGCGCCGATGGCGGCAAGCGCATGGCGGCCGAATTGGGCATGGACTACCTGGGTGCGCTGCCGCTGGCGCTGTCCATCCGCGAGCAGGCCGATTCGGGCAAGCCGACGGTGGTGAGCGAGCCCGACGGCGAGACGGCCGGGCTCTACAAGGCGATCGCGCGCCAGCTGGCCGCGAAGATCGCGCAGCGGACCAAGGATTTCTCGTCGAAGTTCCCGAC
>NZ_JBFUFP010001454.1:0-1070 GCF_056403375.1 Rhizobacter sp. P2_H2 | reverse complement strand
GCCCCGAGATCGCCCGCAACGGCGCGGTGATCGGCGGCGTCAGCTACATCCTGTTCGCGTTCGTGCCGATGTTCATCGTCGGCTGCGCCGTCATCGTGATGGGCGACAGCGCGATGGAGCTCGCGAAGAACGACTACCAGCGCCTGCTGCCGGCCTTCGTGCTGACCAAGATGCCGCTCGTGATGCAGATCCTGTTCTTCGGCGCGCTGCTGTCGGCCATCAAGAGCACCTCGTCGGCCACGCTGCTCGCGCCCAGCACCAGCTTCGTCGAGAACATCCTGAAGAACCTGCGCCCGAACATGACCGACCGGGAGCAGCTGTTCGCGATGCGCAGCACCATCGTCGTGTTCGCGGCGCTGGTGCTGGCCTACGCGATCAAGATGAAGGGCACGTCGATCTACGAGCTGGTCTCGGCGGCCTACCAGATCACGCTGGTCGGCGCCTTCGTGCCGCTGGTGATGGGCCTCTACTGGAAGCGCTCCACCACGCAGGGCGCGATCGTCTCGCTGGCGGCCGGCGTGGCGGTGTGGGTGATCTTCTTCCCCGACATCTCCAACTGGGATGCGGTGTTCCCGAAGCAGCTGGCCGGGCTGATCGCCGCGTTTGCAGGCATGATCATCGGTTCGCTGGCGCCGCAGGTGCTGAAGAACCGCCACGAGCCGCGCCACGGCACGGTCAGCGGCCTGAACGCCTGAGGCCGGCGCCGCCGGCCAAGCCCCGGCGGCCGGGTGGCACCGCGCTGCCACCTATAATTTCGCGTTTTGAATCAAAGGCTTAGCCATGCCCATCTACGCCTACCGGTGTGCGGCCTGCGGCCACGCCAAGGACGTGCTGCAGAAAATCTCCGACCCCGTGCTCACCGTCTGCCCGAACTGCGGGGCTGAAGCCTTCCAGAAACAGGTGACGGCCGCGGGCTTCCAGCTGAAGGGCTCGGGCTGGTACGTGACCGATTTCCGCAACGGCTCGAACCCGCCGGCCACCGGCACCGCCGCGTCGGGCGGCGACGGCAAGGGCAGTGCCGACAGCGGCGCGGCCAAGCCCGAGGGCGCTGCCGCGCCGAAGGCCGATGT
>NZ_JBFUFP010001453.1:0-1071 GCF_056403375.1 Rhizobacter sp. P2_H2 | reverse complement strand
CCATGAAACGCTCCCTCATCGTCGCCGCCGTGGCCACCGTTGCCGCCGGCKCCTCGTTCGMACAAAGCAGCGTCACCATCTACGGCCGCCTGAACGACTCGATCGAAAACCAGAAGACCGGCGACGTCAAGAAGACCGTGCTGCAGAACAATGCATCGCGTATCGGCTTCAAGGGCGTCGAAGACCTGGGCGGCGGCCTGAAGGCCGGCTTCCAGCTGGAACACGGCTTCAACGCCGACAACGGCACGCAAAGCCAGACCGCCTTCTGGGCCCGCCAGTCGGAAGTGTTCCTGCAAAGCGCCGCGCTGGGCACGATCCGCCTGGGCAACTTCACGAGCGAGTCGTACTACGCGACGGCCGACTACGTGAGCATGCACAACCACGACACCGGCACCTCGTCGGACGCGCTGTACAACTACGTCATGCGCGACACGAACAAGGTCGCTTACCGCGCCCCCGAGTTCGTGAAGAACCTGTCGCTGGAAGCCGCCGTGTCGGCACCGGAAGGTGCTGCGGGTGCCGAGAAGGCCTATGACTTCGCCGCCAACTACTCGGTCGGCGACCTGGCCCTGGGTGCCGGCTTCTCGAAGAACAAGGATGACAAGCAGTTCGGCGTTCGCGCGCTGTACACGCTGGGCGCCTTCACGTTCGGCGGCTACTACCAGCGCGCCGAGCTGGGCACCAGCTTCGCTCCGAACGACGGCAAGATCAACGTCGTCCGCCTGTCGGGCATGTACGCTGTCGGCGCTTCGGAATTCCACCTGAACTTCGGCCTGGCCGGCAAGGTCGACGGCAACGGCGACACCGATGCCAAGCAAGCCACCGTGGCCTACAACTACAACCTGAGCAAGCGCACCAAGGTCTACACCTTCTACACGAAGGTCGACAACAAGGCCAAGGCTGCTTACTCTGTCGCCAAGGCCGGCGACGACTTCAGCTCGTTCGCTGTCGGCATCCGCCACAACTTCTGATCCTTGCTCCCGCAAGGTCGAAGCCGAAAGGCCGGTCGAAAGACCGGCCTTTTTTGCTTTCAGCCCAGGAAGTAGCGCTTCAGGCCGGCCAGCACCATCT
>NZ_JBFUFP010001452.1:0-1073 GCF_056403375.1 Rhizobacter sp. P2_H2 | reverse complement strand
CCCACGGGCAGCTCGGACACGCGGGCGTCCGGGTCGACGACGAGCCCGAACTCCTGCTCCAGGCGCTGCAGCTCGCGGCGCGCCGCGGCCAGGCTTTTCGACAGCGCGAAGCCCTGCTCCGCACCGAGCACCACGTTCTCGAGCACGGTGAAGCGGTCGACCAGCATGAAGTGCTGGTGCACCATGCCGATGCCGTGCGCGATCGCGTCGTGCGTGCCGCGCAGCGCGACCGGCTTGCCGTCGATCGCGATGCTGCCCTCGTCGGCCGGGTAGAAGCCGTAGAGGATGCTCATCAGCGTCGACTTGCCGGCGCCGTTCTCGCCGACGATGCCGTGCACGCTGCCGCGCTGCACCGCGAGGTTCACGCCGCGGTTGGCGTGCACCGCGCCGAAGGTCTTGTGGATGCCGCTCAGTTCAACGGCAAGGTCGGGTTTCAAGACGGGTCAGTATTTGCAGCCGGCTTCGGGCGTGTAGTTCGCGACCGATTGCTTGCCGGACACGATGTCGGCTTCCACCGCGGCGAGCTTCTTCTTCGTGTCGTCGCTGACCAGCTTGGCGTTGTACTGGTCCATCGCGAGGCCGACGCCCTGCTCCTTCAGGCCCAGCACGACGAGACCCGGCTTCCAGCTGCCGTTCTTCGCCGAGCTGACGAGGCCGTAGACCGCGTTGTCGACGCGCTTGAGCATCGACGACAGCATCGTGCCCGGTTGCAGGTGGTTCTGGTTGCTGTCGACGCCGATCGCGAGCTTGCCCTGGTCCTTGGCGGCCTGGTAGACGCCGATGCCGGTGCCGCCGGCGGCCGCGAAGACGACGTCGACGCCACGCGAGAACTGGGCCTTCGCGAGTTCGCCGCCGCGCGTCGGGTCGCTCCAGGCCGACGGCGTCGTACCGGTCATGTTGCTGACGACCTCGACCTTCGGGTTCGCGACCTTCGCGCCCTGCTCGTAGCCGCACTGGAAGCGGCGGATCAGCGGCACGTCCATGCCGCCGACGAAGCCGACCTTGCCCGACTTGCTGGTCGTCGCGGCCAGCCAGCCGGCGAGGAACGAGCCTTCCTGGTCCTTGAACAGCAC
>NZ_JBFUFP010001451.1:0-1075 GCF_056403375.1 Rhizobacter sp. P2_H2 | reverse complement strand
GGCCAGGACTGCTCGCTGGCCGAGGCCATCGCGGCTGCGGCCCGGGTGCTCGCCGCGAGCCGGCAACCGCTGTTCGGCGGCCTGGGCACCGATGTGTCGGGCGCCCGCGCGCTGTACCGCCTGGCCTGCCGGACCGGGGCGATCTGCGACGCGGCCGAGGGCGAGGCGCTGATGACCACGCTGCGCGCGACGCAGGACCGCGGCAGCTTCTTCACGACGCTGGCCGAGGTGCGCACGCGCGCCGACCTGATCGTCTGCGTGGGCGGCACGCCGGTGCGGCAGGCGCCGGAGTTCTTCGATCGCTGCGGCGTCGGCGAGGCGCTCGTGGCGCAGCGGCGGGTGGTGGTGCTCGGCGGCGGCACGGCCGATGGCGCGGTGCTCGACAGCCTGCGCGCGCGTCCGGGCGTCACGGTCGACACGATCCCGCTGCACGGCGACCTGTTCAGCACCGTCGCGCTGCTGTCCGCGCTGGTCGCCGGGCGTGCCGTGCGCGAGGCACCGGCGGCGCTGCAGTCGCTGGCCACGCAGCTGCGGCAGGCGCGCTACGCGGTGTTCGTCGGCGAGACGCGCACGCTGCCGCGCCAGGGCGCGCTGGTCGTCGAAAGCATCCACCRCACCGTCGGCACGCTGAACCAGAGCACCCGTGCCGCGGCGATGTGGCTGGGCGGCGGCAACGGYGCCGGCACGGTGAACCAGGTGTTCACCTGGCTGTCGGGCCTGCCGCTGCGCTCGCGCGCCGGGCCGCTCGGGCTGGAACACGAGCCGCTGTGCTTCGATGCGCAGCGCCTGCTGTCCGACGCCGCGGTCGACAGCCTGCTGTGGGTGTCCAGCTTCGATCCGGACCTGGCCCCGCCGGCGACCGCGCAGCCGACCCTCGTGCTGGGCCACCCCGAACTGGCGCGGGTGCCGGCCGCGGTGTTCATCCCGGTGTCGACGCCGGGCATCGGCTCGCCGGGGCACCTGTTCCGGGCCGACGGCTCGGTGATGCTGCCGTTGTTCGCGGTGCATGACGACGGCCTGCCGACGCTCGCCGGCGTGCTCGACCGCATCGCAGGAGCGCTGGCATGAGCAGCGT
>NZ_JBFUFP010001450.1:0-1075 GCF_056403375.1 Rhizobacter sp. P2_H2 | reverse complement strand
GCAGCGCCGCACGCTGCTCGCGACCACGCCGCGGGGCCGCGGCGTGGTGCAGGCCGAGCACTTCGATGCCGACACCGCGTGGACGCTGGTCTGGGTCAACCCGCGCAGCGATGCGCGCGCGGGTGGCGATGAAGAGGCGTTCGCCGCGCGCGTGTACCGGCGCGTCGGGTCGGCCGACTGGCACGGCTTTGCACGCGTCGGCGCGCGCTCGCGCGGCAGCATGGGCGCCGCCACGTCGTGGGTCGCGACCGACAGCCTCGAGCTGCACGCCTCGCTGCGGCGTGCGCAGCAGGCACCGCCGGCACCGGACATCACGCAAGCATTGGCCGGCGCCACCTGGACCGGCGAGAGCAAGCTCAGCCTGACGGCCGAGGTGTGGTCCGACGGTCTCGCCGCGGCACCTCAACCCCGCAGAAATGTGTATCTGCGTGCAGCTTGGGAGCACGAAGGCTGGCAACCTGTGGTCGACTTGCTGCTGGTGCCGGCCGACCGCGGCCGGATCACCACCGCGGCGCTCGGCTGGCAGGGCGACCGCTGGCGTTTCGATGCCGGCCTGCGCTGGTTCGGCGGGCCGCCGACCGCTGCCATCGCGCGGCTGCCGACGCGGCGGATCGCCTTTGTTGCAGGCACCTGGCCGTTTTGAAGGGCGCCCCGCTCCGGGATCTCCGCGCTTCACACCGCTCGTTACTGGTATTACTATGGTATTGCCTGGTAGCGTATTGGTTCCATGCGCCAATCGGGCATCGCCGTCCCGCCGCGCAGGTGGGGTTCATCGACTTGCCGAGGGAGATCCCACCATGTTCAACGCCCCGCACAAGCTGCGCCTGCTGGCCGCGCTGGCGACGTCCGTCGCCAGCGCGTCGGCCTATGCCGCCTACCCCGCCTGGAAGGCCGACACCTTCTACGCCGCCGGCACTGTCGTGTCGTACAACGGGCACGACTACCGTGCGCTGGTCAGCCAGACCGACTACGCCAGCACCGGCTGGAACCCGACCACGGCGAGCCTGTGGACCGACCTCGGCGTGAGCAGCGGTACGCCGCCGCCCGCGCCCGCACCGTCTCCGGCGCCTTCGCC
>NZ_JBFUFP010001449.1:0-1078 GCF_056403375.1 Rhizobacter sp. P2_H2 | reverse complement strand
GTGCAGGCCGCCAGTTCGTCTGCCAGTTCCCCCGCCAGTTCACAGTTCTGTGATCGCCCCGCGGCGATCAACGCCGGCCAGCAGGACAAGCTGCTGCGCTTCGCCGCGCTGGTGCGGCAGCAGCTCGACGCCTCGGGCCGCAGCGTGGCGGTGATCTCGCGGTCGGGACTCGACCTGAGCCGCTTCGGCCTGCGCTACTCCCACGCCGGCATCCTGCTGAAGGCCGATGCCGGCGGCCCCTGGTCGGTGCGCCAGCTCTACTACGCCTGCGAGGAATCGCGGCCCCGGCTGTACGACCAGGGCGTCGCCGGCTTCCTGCTCGGTGCCGACCGGCCGTCGCTCGGCCATGTCTCGATCGTGCTGCTGCCCGAGGCCGAGGGCGCGTCGCTCGCCCATGCCTCGCAGGATCGCCGGCTGGCGCTCGACCTGCTGGCGGCGCGCTACAGCGCCAACGCCTACGCGTTCAGCACGCGCTACCAGAACTGCAACCAGTGGGTGATGGAGCTGCTCGCCGGCGCCTGGGGCGGCCTCGATGCCGCGAGCGTCACGCGCGAGCAGGCGCAGCAGTGGCTGCAGGCGCAGGGCTATGCGCCGGCGCCGGTCGACATCGGCTCGCATGGGCTGCTGTTCGCGGCGCAGTTCGTGCCGCTGCTGCACGTCGACGACCACCCGCTCGACGACCTGTACGCGCTGAAGCTGCACATCAGCACGCCGGCCGCCGTCGAGGCCTTCGTGCACCGGCAGCTGCCGCAGGYCGAACGGGTGGAGCTGTGCCACGACGAGCGCAAGGTCGTCGTGCGCCGCGGCTGGCAGCCGCTTGGTGCGGGCTGCGAGGCGGCACCGGGCGACGAGGTGCTGGCGTTCGACTGAAGTTCGACTGAAGAGCGCGGCAGCCGGGGGACGACGCGGTGCTTCGCATTTCCCGCCCATGGCTTCGCTCGAGCGGGACGATCCGTGTCGACGCCAGGCGAATACTGAATTCCTCATTCACTCCAGAGGAAAGGAATTCACCATGCCAGACTACGGTCGCGTCGGGCCGCGCTACGGCTCGTACTCAGGGGGTTCCAGTACCCAGCCC
>NZ_JBFUFP010001448.1:0-1079 GCF_056403375.1 Rhizobacter sp. P2_H2 | reverse complement strand
GCCGAGCACAGGAACACGGCCAGGTCGCCCAGCTGCTGCGGCGTGACGAACTGCAGCGAGGGCTGCTTCTCGCCCAGCAGCTCGCGCTGCGCCTGCTCCACCGCGATGCCCTCGCGCGCGGCGCGGTCGTCGATCTGCTTCTGCACCAGCGGCGTCAGCACCCAGCCGGGGCAGATCGCGTTCGACGTGATGCCGGTCTGCGCGGTCTCGAGCGCGATCGACTTCGTGAAGCCGACGATGCCGTGCTTGGCGGCCACGTAGGCCGATTTCTGCGCCGACGCGACCAACCCGTGCGCCGAGGCGATGTTGATGATGCGGCCCCAGTTGCGCGCGCGCATGGCGGGGATCGCCAGCCGCGTGGTGTGGAAGGCCGAGCTGAGGTTGATCGCGATGATCGCGTCCCACTTGGCGGCGGGAAACTCCTCGACCGCCGCCACGTGCTGGATGCCGGCGTTGTTGACGAGGATGTCGACGCCGCCGAACTCGGCCTGCGCGTAGGCCATCATCGCCTCGATCTCGGCCGGCTTGCTCATGTCGGCCCCGTGGTAGCCGGCCTTCACGCCGAGCGCGGCCACCTCGGCGCGCGCCGCCTCGAATTCGCCGAAGCCGTTGAGCACCACGTTGGCGCCCTGGCGCGCCAGGCACAGCGCGATGCCGTGGCCGATGCCGCTGGTGGAGCCGGTGACGAGGGCGGTTTTTCCTTTGAGCACGGTGGGAACCTCCAGGTTGATACAGTCCATTATCGAAGAGGAAGCCCGGCCCATGCATGAACCCCGCCTGAACCACGTGCAATGCCTCGACACCCGCGGCCTGCATCGCATGGCCTGGTGGGAGTGGGGCGACGCTGCGAACCCGCGCGTGCTGGTGTGCGTGCACGGCCTGTCGCGCCAGGGCCGCGACTTCGACACCTTCGCGCAGGCGATGCAGGGAGAGTACCGCGTGGTGTGCCCCGATGTCGTCGGGCGCGGCGAATCCGACCGCCTCGCCGACCCGATGGGCTACCAGATCCCCGCCTACGTGGCCGACATGGTCACGCTGCTCGCGCGATTGAACGCCGGCACGGTGCACTGGGTCGGCAC
>NZ_JBFUFP010001447.1:0-1080 GCF_056403375.1 Rhizobacter sp. P2_H2 | reverse complement strand
GGTGAAGGTCGGCGACACGGTCAAGTTCGTCAACGAGGATCCGTTCGCGCACAACGTGTTCTCGTTGTCCGACGCGAAGAGCTTCGACCTCGGCTCGTTCGGCCAGGGCGGCTCGAAGACGGTCACGCTCGACAAGCCCGGCACGGTGGAGGTCGAGTGCGCGGTTCACCCGGACATGCGCATGGTGATCGAGGTCGGCAAGTGAAGCCGCACGACAGCCGCGCCCTGTGGATCGGCGCGCTGATCGTCGCGTGCCTGCTGAGCTGGGCCAGCGGCGTGCAGGCCCAGCCGCTGCCGCGCGACAGCCGCGACGCCTCGGTGTTCCGCGGCGGGCTGGTGTTCGCGAACTACTGTGTCACCTGCCACGGCATCAACGCCGACGGCAACGGCCGTGCCGCCCGCCTGTACGACCCGCGGCCGGCCAACCTGCGCACCACCGACAAGAACGATGCGTACCTCGGGCTGATCGTCAAGCTGGGCGGGCAGGCGCTGGGCCGATCGCCGTTCATGCCGCCGTGGGGCGCCGAGCTCACCGAGGAACAGATGCGCGACCTCGTCGCCTACGTGCGCTCGCTGAACCTGCGGGCGGACGCGGCGCCGTAGCTCTTCGGCCCGGTTCGTCAGCCGTGCGCCCAGAACACCGCGAACCAGCCCTGCGGATCGGTCCAGTGCTGCATCTGGCGAAAGCCCGATTCGCGCAGCAGCGCCTCGAAGCTCGCCACCGTGTACTTGTACGAGCTCTCGGTGTGGATGCGCTCGCCGGCCGCGAAGTGCCGGGAGTGCCCGGGCCAGCGCACGTCGAGCTCGCGCACGGCCTGCAGGTGCATCTCGATGCGCGACAGCCCGGTGTCGAAGCGCGCCACGTGCTGCCAGTCGGGCAGCGCGAAGTCGGTGCCGATGCGTCGGTTCAGGTGCGGCAGCAGGTTGCGGTTGAACGCCGCGGTGACGCCCAGTGCATCGTCGTAGGCCGACTCCAGCAGATGGGTCGGCTTCACCAGGTCGACGCCGATCAGCATGCCGCCGCCGCGCGCCTGCTCGCGGGCACTGGCCAGCAGCCGCGACGCCTGCTCGGGCGTGAAG
>NZ_JBFUFP010001446.1:0-1081 GCF_056403375.1 Rhizobacter sp. P2_H2 | reverse complement strand
GTTGCGGCGCGCGAACATGGACGCGACCGTGTTGCCGGCCAGGAGGTTGCGCACCCGCAGCGTCGCCACATTCGCCTGATAGACCGAAGCCGTCCGCGCCACGATGYCGTGGTCGGCGGCGAAAACCACCAGCTGGGGCTTCTGCAGCTGCGGCCGCGCCGAACCCTGGATCTGCGCCAGCTTCTGGGCCAGCACCCCGACGCCGCCGTGCACACCGCCGGAGCCGGGCACCTGGCCGATGGCATGTCGCACCCGTTCAGCCAATGCGGGGTCGTAGAGGCGCGGGATGTCGTCGGTGGCGATCATGGTGTGTCAAGCCCGTTGACGCTCGCGGCTGGCGCGCGCCACCGGCCTCCTACTTCAGCAACGACAGCGTGCCGACGTTGAAGCTCACCGCGCGGTCCCCCACCGGTTCGGGCGCGTCGGCAATCTCGATGGCGGTGAGGGCCTCCAGCGTCGACTTGACGTCAACGCCTTCGGCACCGCAGTACTGCGGCGCTGCGAACTGCGAAAACTCGATGCGGTACTCCGTGACCTGGGGTTTCACCGGCAGCATCAGGATCGGGTAGCAGCCCCGTTGCTGGACGGCCGGGTCGTTCCCCACGAGGCGCAGGCGCAGCTGTCCCACCGTGTGGCCCGCCAGGAGAACCCGCAACGCCTTGTACTCGGTGGCCACCACCGGTCGCTGCGAGACCAGCACGATCCCGACGCCGGCCCATTGGCTCCCACCGCGGGTGTTGAACTGCCCCGTGATGTTGAGCACGCCGTTGTTGCGAACCGTGATGTCCCCCAGCGTTGCGTCGCCCGGCCTTTCGGCATAGATCAACCCCTCGATGAAGCCGCCCTCCACGGCGGCCGTCGTGCCGTTGAATGCGGTCCAGAGGCGCTCGGCCCCGGCCACCGTCACCGGTGGAGGGGAAACCGGCGTCGCGGTGCTCGCCGGGGCCAGTGCGAGCACCGGAGCAGGCGCGGGCGCGGGTGCCTCGGCCGGCGCCGCGCGGGGCACCTGCGGCTTCGGTCTGGCCGCTGCCGCCGCGGTGCCGCGCCGAGGTGCAGTGACCGCGTGGGCGGGCGCTTCGGC
>NZ_JBFUFP010001445.1:0-1082 GCF_056403375.1 Rhizobacter sp. P2_H2 | reverse complement strand
GCAATGCCCGCTGGCCGCGCGCGAGAAGCCCGACAGCTCGCCCTGCACGACACAGGCGCTGAAGCGCGCGGCCAGCGCGTCCGACACCGCGTTGACCAGCCCCGCGACGCTCCAGACCTGGCGCTCGCCCCGCCCCGCCGAGCGCTCAAACATGTGCAAACCCAGCGTTCATGCGGGTCGAGAACTCCACAAGCCCGCCAATCAAGGGCTGGCGGCACGATTCGGCTGTCATGCCGCATTCACAATCGCCCAAGTCATTGATTTTCAACGTTTTTTTCATGCTTAAAGATTGAGCAATCTGTGGCAGAGCCTGATTTGGCGCGGCTTTGGCGCGTTCGACCCACGGTTGCCCACAAAGTTATCCACAGTTGCGGTGGACTCAGGATGTAGTCGGCCGGCACTACATCAACTCACCGTGTCGGACCGCGGCCGGCAAACATGCGGTTGCCTTGCCGTTGTGCGTGGCGGGCCTGCCTTGGGGTCATAATCGCGCGTCCAAAAAGAGACCGCACGGGACCGCAGGGTCCGGCCGTCGGTCGCGCCGTCGGTCGCAACTCCTGCGCATCGCCGCACCCCATCATTGCTGAGAGGACCGGATTGTTTTCGATCATACAAGCCGCTGGCTGGCCGATCTGGCCCTTGCTCCTGTGTTCCATCATTGCGCTCGCGCTGATCATCGAGCGCCTGTCCAGCCTGCGGGTCGCGCGCATCGCGCCGCCCCGGCTGCTCGATGAAGTGATCTCGGTCACCCGCGCCCACCTGCCGGCCGCCGACGTCGTCAACAAGCTCGCCGACAACTCGCTGCTCGGCCAGGTGCTCGCCACCGGCCTGCGCGCGATCATCGCCGACCCGCGGATCTCGCACGACAACCTGCACGGCGCGTTCGAATCCGCCGGCCGCAGCGCGGTGCACAAGATGGAGCGCTTCCTGAACACGCTGGGCACCATCGCGTCGGCCGCGCCGCTGCTGGGCCTGATGGGCACGGTGATCGGCATGATCGAGATCTTCGGCTCGCAGGCGCCCACCGGCGGCAGCAACCCGGCACTGCTGGCGCACGGCATCTCGGTCGCGCTGTACAACAC
>NZ_JBFUFP010001444.1:0-1082 GCF_056403375.1 Rhizobacter sp. P2_H2 | reverse complement strand
GCCCGTGGAACGACAACCGCCCTTTCCAGTACGACCTCGACGACCCTCTGGGTCAGAACATTCGCAACAAGCTACTGTCCTGAATCGCCCCGGCTTTCGWGGAGGCCGGTTGGTGTGAGTCAGGCCGKGATGGCCTGACGRGTGGCGAGTTGCGATGGTAGTTTGCCTCGGCTTCGACTGGCGGGATGTAGCCGATGGGCTCGAGCAGCCGGTGGTGGTTGAACCAYGAGACCCATTCGAGCGTGGCCARYTCGACGGCTTCCTTGGACTTCCAGGGCGCMCGCCGATGGATCARCTCGGTCTTGTACARCCCGTTGATCGTCTCGGCCAGCGCGTTGTCGTAGCTGTCGCCCTTGGAGCCKACCGACGGCTCGATGCCRRCCTSGGCSAGYCKCTCGGAGTAGCGGATGCTGACGTACTGCGAGCCGCGATCGGAGTGGTGGATCAGCGCCCCGTCGCGCTCGGGCTTGCGTGCGTACAGCGCCTGYTCCAGCGCGTCGAGCACGAAGTCGGTTCGCATGGAGCTGCTSACCCGCCAGCCYACGATGAAGCGCGCGTAGACGTCGATCACGAAGGCCACGTAGACCATGCCCTGCCAGGTCGAGACGTAGGTGAAGTCGCTGACCCACAGCTGGTTCGGCCGCTCGGCGTGGAACTGCCGGTTCACCCTGTCCAGSGGGCACGGCGCCTTCGCGTCCGGCGTGGTGGTGCGTACCGCCTTGCCCCGTCGCGCACCCTGCAGGCCYTTGAGCCGCATCAGCCGCTCGACCGTGCAGCGCGCCACCGCCACGCCCTCGCGGTGCAATTGCCGCCAGACCTTGCGAGCGCCATAGACCTGCAGGTTGGCGCGGTGCACYCGCTGGACCTSATCGACCAGSACGGCATCGCGCCTGGCTCGCTGYGGCACGAGCGCCGGGTTGCGCAAGCGCGCCGCGTGGCGCCAGTAACCCGACGGGGCAACCTGCAASGCCYTGCAGATCGGCTCGACCCCGAAGTGCTCGCGCTGCGCGTCGATGAACGCCCTCACTTCTTGTGATGGCGGTCGAGCTCCGCCTTCGCGAAAAACGCGCTCGCCAGCTTCA
>NZ_JBFUFP010001443.1:0-1082 GCF_056403375.1 Rhizobacter sp. P2_H2 | reverse complement strand
GCCTGACCCACTGCTCGTAGAAATCACCCGTCCAGGAGGGATGTGGCGGCTCGTACTTCTCGGCGGATTGGGCCGCCTTCTCTACCTCAATCAGGAAGGTCGCCTTCCCGTCGGAACTTGAGGCGACCGACTTGGCCAAGAACTCAAACGCAGCGCTCGAGGCACATCGCTCGAAGAGCTGGACCTTCACCAGCTCCTGCAACGCCAGAGGCATCTCCATCGCGGTGGCGACAGTTTGCCGAATCATGAGGTTGTTGAGGAAGCGCTTGATGAGGCGCGGGTTGCCAGCAATCTCGGCTGACGTGACCAGCAGCGGCGCAAGCTGGTCGGCGATGTCGAGTTCCTTGGCGATCCCCGCCTTCTCTGCGTCGAACGCCTCGTCGAGGAACTCCCGAGTTATCCCTTTCTCCCAGGACTTCTTGAGGCGATCAAGAACGGCGGCCTGCCCTTTCGCCTGCACTTCGGCCGACAGCCGCCCTTGCCGGACGGCCAAGTCGGTGAGGAGCAAGGTTAGATATGCCTTCACCTCGCTCACGCCGAGCCTTGGTACCCGCAACGGTATCTGGATAAGCTTGTCGAAGTAGCTGGTGACCAGGCCTTCCTCAATGTCGACGCCCTTGAAGTGCGCCCGGACAGCGCCACGGATCATGCTTTCGTCAGCGGCAATCAAGAAGGCCGTCCGCTTCACGTGCAGCAGAAGCCGCATTGCCTCCAGAGTTCCGATGGCGGTCGTCGGAAGGCAGCGATCAAGGTCGTCGACAAAAACCACTAGGTGAACGTCGAACTTCTCCAGCAACTCCACAAACGCTTTGCGAAGGCCCTCGATTTCCTTGGGCAGCGAGGCTTCCTTCTTCTCTCCGATGATGTCCTTGAGTTCGGGGCTCAGCTCGGAATACGCCTCCTGCACGGCACTGAGGCCTTCGGCACGCTTCTCTTCATCGCTCAGACCCTGAACCAAACCGCTAACGGCACCGAACAGCGCCCCCAGAGGCCCGGCGGCGACGGTGCCGACCGCCACATGCGCGAGAACGGGTGCGACCAGTCGACCAGCCTTGAGAAGCTTGACGCGCTTGGCAAAGTCC
>NZ_JBFUFP010001442.1:0-1082 GCF_056403375.1 Rhizobacter sp. P2_H2 | reverse complement strand
GCCAGCCCCGAGGCCAAAGAGGTGTTGCGCTACCGCCAGGCGCTGAACCACGGCTTCCGGCAGATCGGYACCCGGCCGCTGGCGACCGGCCTGTTCATCGAGATCGCACAGCTCATCAAGCAGGCGGACTTCAGCCTCCGCCGGACACCCGGAACGCGCATCGCGAACGGCCGCGGCCAGACGATCTACACCCCGCCGGAAGGCGATGGCGTCATCCGGGACAAGCTGCGAGAGCTCGAGAACTTCATGCACGCCGAGGACGGGCTCGATGCGCTCGTGAAGATGGCCCTGATGCACTATCAGTTCGAGGCCATCCATCCGTTCCCCGACGGCAACGGACGCACCGGCCGCATCCTGAACATCCTCTACCTCGTCGATTGCGGGCTGCTCACCCAGCCGGTGCTGTACCTGTCTCGCCACATCATCGATCACAAGGCGGCCTACTACGAAGGTCTGCGCCGCGTGACGGAAGAAGGTGCCTGGATCGAGTGGGTGCTGTACATGCTCGATGCGGTCGAGCAGACCTCGCTGCGCACCCGGCAACAGATCATCGACATCCTCGCGTTGATGGAGTCCGTGCGGGAGCGCGTTCAACGTGAAGCGCCCGGTGTCTACAGCAAGGACCTGATCGAGCAGATCTTTCGCCAGCCGTATTGCAAGATCCAGTTTCTGGAGCGCGCCGGCCTCGGAACGCGGCAGACCTGCGCCAAATACCTGCGCGAACTGGAACGGCTCGGCGTGCTGAGCGGTCAGAAGATCGGCCGCGAGGTGTACTTCATCAACGAACCGCTGTTCGAGCTGCTGACCCGGTGACGGCGCGAAAACATGTTAAATTTATGACGTTTTTTTAACACGTTTCAGGAACATGTTCGCGGCAGCGACATGTTCTATGGCATCACCACGATCCCGTCCGCATCCGCATAAAGCCGGTCGCCCGGCCGCACCCACACGCCCTGCACCTGCACCGGCACGTCGCGCTGCCCTTCGTTGCGCTTCTCGGTCGGCAGCGGCATCAGCGCCAGCGCGCGGATGCCGACATCGCTGGCCGCCAGCTCCGCCACGTCGCGCACGCAGCCGTCGAC
>NZ_JBFUFP010001441.1:0-1083 GCF_056403375.1 Rhizobacter sp. P2_H2 | reverse complement strand
CAACACGGCCGGCACGCCGGGCCGCGGGCGCGGCATCGTGACGGGCAGGCACCACAGCCGCGTCAGCGGTGCGCCGGAGGTGTACGGCGAGCTGCCGATGACCTGCCTGGCCGAGGAGATCGAGACGCCGGGTGCGGGCCAGGTGAAGGCGCTGATCACGATCGCGAGCAACCCTGTCCTGTCGGCACCGAACGGCGCGCGGCTGGCGAAGGCGCTGGAGGGGCTCGACTTCATGCTGAGCCTGGACATCTACCTGAACGAGACGACGCGCCATGCCGACGTGATCCTGCCCGGGCTGTCGCCGCTGGAGGACACGCACTACGACGTCGCGTTCCCGCAGTTCAGCGTGCGCAACCATGCGCGCTACAGCCCGGCCGTGCTGCCGCCGCCGGCGGGCGCGCCAGCCGAGTGGGAAACGCTGCTGCGGCTCGCCGCGCTGGTGCAAGGCCGCGGCGCCCAGGCCGACATCGCGGCCCTCGACGACGCCCTGGTGGCCGACGACGTGCGCAAGCTCGCCGGCGACCAGGCCGATGCGGTGCTGCAGGCGCTGTCGGCGCACCGCGGCCCGGAGCGGCTGCTCGACCTGGCCTTGCGCAGCGGGCCGTTCGGCGACGGCTTCGGCCGCCAGCCCGAGGGCCTGACGCTCGACAGGCTGAAGGCGGCACCGCACGGCATCGACCTGGGCCCGTTGGCGCCGCGCCTGCCCGAGCTGCTGCGCACGCCGTCGGGCTGCATCGAGCTCGCGCCGCAGCGCCTGCTCGACGACCTGCAGCGCGTGGCCGCCGATGCGCGGATCGCCCCCGCCGACGCGGTGATCATCGGCCGCCGCCAGGTGCGCTCGAACAACAGCTGGATGCACAACCTGCCGACGCTCGCGAAGGGCCCGTTCCGCTGCACCGCGCTGGTCCACCCGGAGGACGCCGCCCGCTGGGGCCTGCAGCACGGCGGGCAGGCGCGCATCGCCGGTGCGCGGGATCAGTCGATCGACGTGCAGGTGGAGGTCAGCGACGAGGTGATGCCCGGCGTGATCAGCCTGCCACACGGTTGGGGCCATGCGCTGCCGGGGGTCCGCCTCGCGGTGGC
>NZ_JBFUFP010001440.1:0-1085 GCF_056403375.1 Rhizobacter sp. P2_H2 | reverse complement strand
CAGCTCGACAACGCGCTGGCCACCGTCGCGTTGCGCGTGCGCGCCCTCGACGCCACCCATGCCGACGGCCGTGCCGAGATCGAGCAGAGCCTCGCCGAGCAGCGCTCGCTGCTGCCGCAGGTCGATTCGATCCGCATCGCCGATGAACCCGGCATCGTCAGCTTCGGCCTGCCTGCAGGCACGGCGGCGGTCAGCATCGCCGACCGCGACTACTTCCTCGAAGCGAAGTCGCACGAGGGGATGGTGGTCTCCGAGCCGGTGCAGAGCCGCATCAGCCGCAAATGGGGCATCGCCGTGGCCCGCCAACTGCGCCGCGCCGACGGATCGTTTGCCGGCGTGGTCTACACGAGCCTGCCCAGCGAGCACTTCATCGACCGGTTCAAGCGCATCGGGCTGGGCAGCGCGGGCGCCGTGTCGCTGCGATCGGGCGGGCTGAAGCTGATCGCGCGCTACTCGGTGATCGACGGCGCGCAGGAGAAGAACCTGGGCACCGTGGTGGTCTCCGCCGAGATGATGCGCCGCCTCGCGACCGGCCCGGAGCGCGGCTCGTACCTGACCCCGACCGCGCTCGACGGCATCGAGCGCTATACCGCGTACCAGCGCATTCCCGGCTCGTCGTTCCGGGTGTTCGTCGGACTCGGCACCAGCGACTTCCTCGCGGGCTGGCGGCGCGAGGCGGGCCAGATGGCGGCACTGCTCGCGATCGCGATCGCGACCATCGCCGGCTTCTCCGCGCTGCTGTTCGTGCAGCAACGGCGCCAGGTGATCGCACGCCGCGAGATCGCGCGGTTGGCCCAGGAGCAGAGCGTGATGCTCGACAACGAGGTCGTCGGCATGGTGAAGCTGAAGGATCGCGTCGCGCTCTGGAAGAACCGCGCGCTGGACCGGATCTTCGGCTACGAGCCGCACGAGCTGGTCGGCGCGCCGGCGCGGCTGCTCTACCTCGACGACGACTCCTTCGACGACATCGGCCGCCGCGCCTACCCGATGCTGCAGGCCCGCGGCCGCTTCCGGGCGCAGCTGCGCATGCGCCACAAGCAGGGCCATGCGATCTGGATCGACCTGAGCGGCGCGGCGGTGTCGGC
>NZ_JBFUFP010001439.1:0-1087 GCF_056403375.1 Rhizobacter sp. P2_H2 | reverse complement strand
CTCGCGGACCGCGGAGCCCAGCTTCATGTTTTCGAACGGATTGACGACCATCGATGCGAAGCCCGTCAGCTCGGTGACGCGGTCCTTCAGCCCCGGCAGGGTCGCCGTGCCACCAGCCAGCATCACGTAGTGCACCTTGTGGTGCGGCGTGCTGGTGAAGAAATACTGCAGCGCGCGCCCGATCTCCTGCGACAGGCTGTCGACGAACGGCACCAGCAGCGACGACTCGTAGTCTTCCGGCAACTCGGCCGAGAGCTTCTTCTGCTCGGCCTCCTCGAACGAGAAGCCGTACTGGCGGGAGATCAGCTGCGTCAGCTGCGAACCGCCGAAGGCCTGGTCGCGGTCGTAGAGCATCTCTTCGTCGCGCAGCACCTTCAGGCTGGTGGTGTCGGCACCGATCTCGAACAGCGCGACGAGGGCGTCCTTGCCCTCGTTCGGCAGCGCCTCGATCAGCCGGCCCATCGCCAGGCGCGAGGCATGCGACTCGATGTCGAGCACCGCGGGCTTCAGGCCGGCGGCTTCCGCCAGGCCTTGACGGTCCTGCACGCGATCCTTGCGCGACGCGGCGATCAGCACCTCGACATCGCCCACCGACGTGGGGCTCGGGCCGACCACGGAGAAGTCAAGACTCACCTCGTCGAGCGAGAACGGGATGTATTGGTTGGCTTCGGATTCGACCTGCAGCTCGAGCTCTTCTTCGCGCAAGCCGGCGGGCAGCATGATCTTCTTCGTGATCACCGCCGATTGCGGCATCGCGAGCACGACCTGCTTGGTCTTGGTGCCGCTCTTGGTGACCACGCGGCGGACGGCATCGGCCACCTCGTCGAATTTCTCGATCTGGCCGTCGGTGATCCAGCCCTTCTCGAAGCTCTCGGAGGCGAAACGCTCGAGTACATATTCACCGGAGGCACTTTGGCCCAACTCGACCAGCTTCACACTGGACGAGCTGATATCCAAGCCGATCATCGGTGGATGCTTTCGGCCTAACAACAGGTCTAGGAAGCTCAAGGGGCCATCTCCCAACGCGACACGAATCGACGACCGAATTGGCTGTGATACGTGCGCTGGATTGTTAAGAAGTTACTTC
>NZ_JBFUFP010001438.1:0-1087 GCF_056403375.1 Rhizobacter sp. P2_H2 | reverse complement strand
GGCGTGTACGACGTGAATGGCATCCTGAACGCGACCAGCAACGTCGCGAGCAAGATCACCGACGTGGCGGCGGTCTCGTCCGAGCCGCTGCCGGCGCAGGTGTTCCAGGGCAAGCAGCTCTTCTACAACGCCGACGACCGGCGCATGAACCGCGACAAGTACATCTCGTGCGCGACCTGCCACCAGGACGGCGGGCACGACGGCCGCGTGATGGACTTCACCGACCGCGGCGAGGGCCTGCGCAACACCACGGTGCTGAACGGGCGCCGCGGCACCGGCCAGGGCCGGGTGCACTGGAGCGCGAACTTCGACGAGATCCAGGACTTCGAGCACGACATCCGCAACGCGTTCGGCGGCACCGGCTTCATGACCGATGCGCAGTTCAACACCGGCACGCGCAACCAGCCGCTCGGCAACCCGAAGGCGGGTGTCAGCGCCGAGCTCGATGCGCTGGCGGCCTACGTGAGCTCGCTCGCCACCGTGGGCCCGAGCCCGTACCGCAATGCCGACGGCACGCTCACRCCCGACGGCGTGGCCGGCCAGGCGATCTTCAAGGGCGCCGGCCAGTGCAGCAGCTGCCACTCGGGCGCCGATTTCACCGACAGCGCGACCGGGGTGCTGCATGACGTGGGCACGATCAAGGCCTCGTCGGGCAAGCGCCTGGGCGGCCCGCTGACCGGCATCGACACGCCGACGCTGCGCGGCGTGTGGGACAGCGCGCCGTACCTGCACGACGGCTCGGCCGCGACGCTGATGGACGTGCTGACCACCGCCAACCCGGCCGGCCTGCACGGCGCGGCCAGCAGCCTGACGGCGGCGCAGCGCCAGCAGCTGGTGAGCTACCTGCTGCAGATCGACGACAGCACCGACGGCGCGGCCGGCGTGGTGCTGAGCAACCTGTCGGTGAACGACACCGCGAACGCCGGCGGCTGGGCGCTGGTGTCGAACCTGCAGGCCGGCAACCTGCAGTACGGCGACCGCACCTACACCGTCACCAGCGTGCCGGCAGCGCTGGCCGGATCGGCGTGGATCCGCAGCGCCAACCTGTCGCGCGCCTACACCGGCGCGACGCTGGCCAGCTTCACGA
>NZ_JBFUFP010001437.1:0-1088 GCF_056403375.1 Rhizobacter sp. P2_H2 | reverse complement strand
CCCTCTGGTCCAGTCCGCTGTGCCCGGCGCCGCCCCGCTTCCATGTTCGTCGACTCCCACTGCCACCTGAGCTTCCCCGAGCTGCGTGCCCGCCTGGACGAGATCCGCGCCGAGATGGCCGCCGCGCAGGTCGACCGCGCGCTGTGCATCTGCACGACGCTCGAGGAGTTCGACGCCGTGCAGGCGCTGGCGGCCGGGCACGACAACTTCTGGGCCTCGGTCGGCGTGCACCCCGACAACGAGGACGTGCTGGAGCCGAGCGTCGAGACGCTGGTGGCGCTGAGCCGGCGCGACAAGGTGGTCGCGATCGGCGAGACCGGCCTCGACTACTACCGCCTCAACGGCCGCAGCATCGCCGACATGGAGTGGCAGCGCGAGCGCTTCCGGGTGCACATCCGCGCCGGGCTCGAGCGCGACCTGCCGCTCGTGATCCACACCCGCAGCGCGTCGGACGATACCGTCGCGCTGCTGAAGGAGCAGGGCGCCGGCCGCTCGCGCGGCGTGTTCCATTGCTTCACCGAGACGATGGCCGTGGCGCGCGAGGCGCTCGACCTCGGCTTCCTGATCTCGTTCTCCGGCATCCTGACCTTCAAGAGCGCCGTCGAGCTGAAGGAGGTGGCGCGCTACGTGCCGCTGGACCGCTGCCTGATCGAGACCGACAGCCCGTACCTGGCGCCGGTGCCGTACCGCGGCAAGACCAACACGCCGGCCTACGTGCCTTACGTCGCGAAGCAGCTCGCCGAGTTGAAGGGCTGTACCGTCGAGGAGGTCGCGGCACACACCAGCCGGAATTTCGAAGCGCTGTTCCGTCTGCCCGAACCTGCCGGAATGTAAGCAATCGGATCTCAAGAATTGCTTTAGGTAACTCATTCAATTCATTGATCTGTAACGACAAATATGATTTCATACGGGGCTGGATCACTGGTTTTCGCCTGCCATCCCCGACAACCCAGCGACGGCCCGCCGACAGCCTTGTCAGGGTTCTTCTGACCCCTCGTTTGGAGCGGTACCGACTACGAGGAAGAGGATGTGGCGCCTACAGTGACTCCATCGACACACCCGTTCACTGGAGCGTCACCATGCAGAGC
>NZ_JBFUFP010001436.1:0-1088 GCF_056403375.1 Rhizobacter sp. P2_H2 | reverse complement strand
ACCTGGAGGACGGCGTCGAGACGTCGCCCGGCAACCTGGGCTTCGACGTTGACCTGCGCGTGCGCGATGCCGGCTGGGGCTTGCGCCGGCGCGAGGATGTCGAGCACGAAGCCGCGCAGGCCGGGCTCATGCTGCGCGAACGGGTGGCGATGCCGACCAACAACTTGCTGTTGGTGTGGGCGCGCGACTGACTGCACGACAAAGGCTCGTTGGTCACTTCAGTCTTTTCCTCCTCACCCGCCGCGACGCGCAGCCTCAGACCAGCCGCAGCGCCCGAGCCCGAACCAGCGCCTCCACCCGCGTCCCCACGTCGAGCTTCGCGAAGATGTTCTTGACGTGCCACTTCACGGTGGTCAACGAGATCTGTGCCCGCGCACTGATCTGCTGGTTGCTCAGCCCCTGYGCGAGCAGCGCCAGCACCTCCAGCTCACGCGCCGTCAGCGCATCCACCGCATGGGCAGCCCGGGCCTCGCCACGCCCGAGCGCCGCACCGAACACGCGCAGCACGTGCTCCGGCACAAGCCGGCGCATCTGCGGCATCGCCAGCGCAGCCACCAGCACCTGGTGGAAGCTCGGGTTGTCGTCGAACCAGCTGCGCGACGGTGCATGGCCGCGCGCGCGCAGCAGCGACTGGTGCAGGCACTGCAGCGCCTCGTCGCGCGCGCCGGCCTCCCACAGGTTGCTGGCCAGCGCCGCTTCGATCGCATGCAAGCGCAGCACATGGCCCGCCGCCTCGGCGCTGGCTCTCAGCACCTGCAGCACGGCGCGCGCTTCATCGCGCCGCTGCGCATGCGACAGCAGCGCGGCCTGCGCCATGCCGCGCCGCTCCCAGGCTTCGTCATAGGGTCGCACGGCCTGCCATTCGGCCGCGTCCACGACGCCGAACTCCGCCGCCGCATCGCGCGCCCGCTGCGGCTCGCCGAGGGCCAGCCACAGCCGCACCTTGTCGAAGCACACCTGCGCCGCGAAGCGCCGCTCGTGGCTGCCGCCGAGCACGCCGTGCAGGTAGTCGAGCAGGCGCATCGCGGCCTCGGGTTCGCGCTCGGCCGCATGCACGCGGGCCTGGGTGCGCGCGGCCGCCACCAGCG
>NZ_JBFUFP010001435.1:0-1088 GCF_056403375.1 Rhizobacter sp. P2_H2 | reverse complement strand
TCGGAGATGTCCTCGCGGCCATGGCCTTCGAGGTCGATGCGGATGCGCGCGCGGCCGCTCCAGCCGCACAGCGCACGGCCCAACGCCGTCAGCAGCAGGTCGTTGACCTGGGTGCGGTACGCCGCGGGGGCGTGCTTCAACAAGGCCTCGGTCTGCGAGGCATCGAGGCGCAGTTCGGTCGTGACCTGCTGTCCGGCGAGGTTGCTGCCGTCGGGCCGCGCGATCGGCAGCCCGAATGCCAATCCGGGGTCTTCATCGAACGCCGCGTCCCGGATTGGCATCCGGGCTGCGAGGGCCTCGCTCCACGCCTGGTAGCTGCTGGTCTTCGGCGGCAACTCCACGGCCTGACCCGCCACGCACTGCGCATACGCCCGCTGCAGGTCTTCGAGCAGGATGCGCCACGACACCCCATCCACCACCAGGTGATGCACCGCCAGCATCAGCCGCCAACTGCCGTCGGCTACCTCGATCGCGAGGCCGCGCAGCAACGGGCCGCGCGAGATGTCGAGGCTGCGCTGCACCTCGTCGCACAAGGCCTCGATCTGCTGCGCGTCTGCCGCCCGCCGCATCCACAGCAACTCGCGCTGCAGGCTCTCGTCGAGCGCCGCATAGCCCTGGTGCCACGCGCCCGCCGCATCCTGCGTGAAACGCAGCCGCAGGCTGTCGTGATGCCGCACCAGCGCCGCGAGGGCCTGCGCGAGCGCGCCGGGCTGCAGCGGCTCGCGGCTGTGCAGCAGCAGCGACTGGTTCCAGTGGTGGCGGTTTTTCATCGGCAGCGCGAAGAACTCATGCTGGATCGGCAGCAGCGGTACCTCGCCCACGGGTTCCTTCGCCGTACGCGCCGCGCGCAAAGTCTCGGCCTGCGCGAGCGGCGCCAGCAGCGCCGGCGTCTGCCGCTCGAACACCTGGCGCGGCGTCAGCGTCCAGCCCCGTGCGCGCAGCCGCGCGACGATCTGCAGGCTCAGGATCGAATCGCCGCCCAGGTCGAAGAAGTTGTCATGGCGGCCGACCCGCGGCACGCCCAGCAGCTCGGACCACAGCGTCGCGAGCACCTGCTCGACCTCGCCCTGCGGTGCCTCGTAGCGGTC
>NZ_JBFUFP010001434.1:0-1092 GCF_056403375.1 Rhizobacter sp. P2_H2 | reverse complement strand
CCGAAGCACGATGCGGCGTTCCTGGGGCTGCTGCTGCAGGAGACCTGGCGCACCGTCGCGATCGCGACGGCGGGCCTGGCACTGGCGTGGGGGGTGGCGGTGCCCCTGGCCTTCCTGGCGACGGCGCGCCTGTCGCTCAGTGCGATCGCGACGCCGATGGGCCTGCTGCCGGCGCTGCTGCGGCAGGCGATCCGCTGGGTGCTGGTGGTGCTGCGCTCGATCCCCGAGCTGGTGTGGGCGCTGCTGTTCGTGCGGGCCGTGGGCCTGGGCCCGACCTCGGGCGTGCTGGCGATCGCGATCACCTACGGCGGCATGCTGGCCAAGGTGTATGCGGAGATCCTGGAAAGCAGCGACCCCGCGGCCACCCAGGCGCTGCTGCGCAACGGCAGCGGGCGCCTGCAGGCGCTGTGGTTCGGCGCGCTGCCGGAGTGCGCCGGCGAGCTGGTCAGCTACACGGTGTACCGCTGGGAGTGCGCGATCCGCTCGTCGGTCGTGCTCGGTTTCGTCGGCGCGGGCGGCCTGGGCCAGATGCTCGACAGCTCGGCGAAGATGTTCGCCGGCAGTGAGGTGAGTGCGATCCTGCTGGTGTTCGTCGCGCTGGTGTGGGCGAGCGATCGGGTCAGCGCGCTGTTGCGGCGGGTGATGGCATGACGCGCCCCGAACGGTCGTGGTCCGGGTGGCTGGTGCTGGCCGGCGTGCTGGCGCTGGTCGTGGCGAGTTTCGCGAGCCTGGGGCTGCACTGGCGCGAATTCTTCGCGCCGTCCGAGCTCGTCAAGCTGGCCGGGTTCGGTGCCAGCTTCTTTCCGCCGGAGATGTCTCCCGCGTTCCTGCGGCGCACGCTGGAGGCGGCCGGCGAGACGATCGCGATGTCGCTGCTCGGCACCGTCCTCGCCGCGGCTGCCGGGGTGTGCATGGCGCTGCCGGCCAGCGCCCGCGGAGGGCGGGTGGTGGCGCTGCTGCACGGCGGCGCACGCCTGCTGCTGAACGCGCTGCGTTCGATCCCCGAGCTGGTGTGGGCCTCGCTGCTGCTGATCGCGGCCGGGCTGGGCCCGTTCCCCGGCACGCTGGCGCTGGCCTTGCACACGACCGGCG
>NZ_JBFUFP010001433.1:0-1092 GCF_056403375.1 Rhizobacter sp. P2_H2 | reverse complement strand
CGCCTGCATCGTCGCGCACGCCGGCTGGTTGAATGCCGTCCGCTGCCTGCGCGACGGCATCACGCCTGCGCGCGCCGCCGACTGGCCGGCGGCGCCGGGCTACGGCGCGCGCGTCTCGGGGTAGATCGGATGCGGCCCGCCCGGCCGCGAATCGCAGTACGCCGCCACGCCGCATTCGAAGCACAGCGGCTTGCGCGCCTGGCACACATAGCGGCCGTGCAGGATCAGCCAGTGGTGCGCGTCGACCAGGTAGCCCTCGGGCACCCGCTTCAACAGGCCGAGCTCGACCTCCAGCGGATTCTTTCCCGGCGCGAGCCCGGTGCGGTTGCTGACGCGAAAGATGTGCGTGTCGACCGCCATCGTCGCCTCGCCGAACGCGACGTTCAGCACCACGTTGGCGGTCTTGCGGCCGACGCCCGGCAGCGCCTCCAGCGCCTCGCGGGTGCGCGGCACCGCGCCGCCGTGCTGCTCGATCAGGATGCGGCAGGTCTCGAGCAGGTTCTTCGCCTTGTTGCGGTAGAGCCCGATCGTCTTGATGTGCTGCGTGATGCCGTCGAGCCCGAGCGCCAGCATCTTCTGCGGCGTCGGGGCGACGGCGAACAGCTTGCGCGTCGCCTTGTTGACGCCCACGTCGGTGGCCTGGGCCGACAGCAGCACGGCGGCCAGCAGCTCGAAGACGTTGGTGTATTCGAGCTCGGTGTTCGGCTGCGGGTTGGCAGCCTGGAGCGTCGCGAAGAAGGGCTGGATCTGGTCGGCGTTCATCGGCGCGCATTGTGGCAGCGCGCGGCGCGCCCCACAGTCAGACGGTCTGGATGGATGGCTGTGGTACTGGTCGCTCTCTGTCTTCTTGGCGGCAGATGGCGACGCTGGTGTAGACGCAGGGCCACGCTGCCGCCACCAGGACACCACCCACGATCAGAGGTGCAATGCCTAACGCGGAACCCGCCAGCCCACCCGCGATGAAACCAGTGCCGATGGTCAGCGCGAACATGGCAGCGACGGCATTTCCGATCGCGCAATTCGTGTCCGACACGCCGCAGTAGCTCGTTGCAGCGGTGTGGTCGTCTCCCGCTTGGGGCATGAAGCAATCCC
>NZ_JBFUFP010001432.1:0-1093 GCF_056403375.1 Rhizobacter sp. P2_H2 | reverse complement strand
GCCTGAACCCGAACTTCGGCGGCGAGGTGATGGTGGTGAGCCTGGGCTGCGAGAAGCTGCAGCCCGAGCGGCTGCTGCCGCCGGGCACGATCGCGATCCGCGACGAGCGCGGCGGAGACTCGACGACAGCCGAGGCGCTCGACGTGGTCTGCCTGCAGGCGGAGGCGCACGTGGGCTTCATGTCGATGATCGACTCGATCATGGCGACGGCGCGCACGCACCTGGAGCGGTTGAACCGCCGCCGCCGCGAGACCTGCCCGGCCAGCGACCTGGTGGTGGGCGTGCAGTGCGGCGGCAGCGATGCGTTCAGCGGCGTCACCGCGAACCCGGCGGTCGGCTTCGCGACCGACCTGCTGGTGCGTGCCGGTGCCAGCGTGATGTTCTCGGAGACCACCGAGGTGCGCGACGGCATCGCACAGCTCACCGCGCGCGCCGCGACGCCCGAGATCGCCGAGGCGATGGTGCGCGAGATGGCCTGGTACGACGCCTACCTGCAGAAGGGCCGCGTCGATCGCAGTGCGAACACGACGCCGGGCAACAAGAAGGGCGGGCTGTCGAACATCGTCGAGAAGGCGATGGGCTCGATCGTCAAGAGCGGCAGTGCGCCGATCACCGGCGTGCTGTCACCGGGCGAGAAGCTCGCGACCAAGGGCCTCACCTACGCGGCCACGCCGGCCAGCGATTTCATCTGCGGCACGCTGCAGCTGGCGGCCGGCATGAACCTGCACATCTTCACGACCGGCCGCGGCACGCCGTACGGCCTGGCCGAGTGCMCGGTGATCAAGGTGGCGACGCGCAGCGACCTGGCGCGGCGCTGGCATGACCTGATGGATGTGAACGCCGGACGCATTGCCGACGGCGACGCGACGATCGAAGACGTGGGCTGGGAACTGTTCCACCTGATGCTCGAGGTGGCGAGCGGCCGCACGAAGACCTGGGCGGAGCGCTGGAAGCTTCACAACGCGCTGGTGCTGTTCAACCCGGCGCCGGTGACCTGATCGACGCGGCGCTTGCGCAGCAGCTGCTTCAGCCTCGACAGCAGCGCGGCGCCGGCCACGGCGCACAGCAGCCCGATGCCGGCGAAGATGACGGC
>NZ_JBFUFP010001431.1:0-1096 GCF_056403375.1 Rhizobacter sp. P2_H2 | reverse complement strand
GTCGGCGCCGGGCTGCCGCTGGACCTGCCGGAACTGGCGAGCGAGCACCCGGACACGCTGTTGATCCCGATCCTGTCTGACGCGCGCGGCGTGCAGTTGCTGGTGCGCAAATGGGAGCGCCGCAAGCGCCTGCCCGATGCGATCGTCATCGAACACCCGGGGCTGGCCGGCGGCCACCTGGGCGCGGCGCGCATCGGCGACCTGCATGACGCGAGGTTCGATTTCGAGACGGTGATCCCGCAGGTGCTGGCGTTCCTGCGCAGCGGCGGCTACGAGAAGGACATCCCGCTGATCGCGGCCGGCGGCGTGCGCAGCCATGCCGACGTGCGGCGGCTGCAGGGCCTGGGCGCGGCAGCGGTGCAGCTGGGTACGCCGTTCGCGGTGACGCATGAATGCGATGCGCACGAAGCCTTCAAGCAGGTGCTGGCGCAGGCGCGTGATGRAGACCTGGTCGAGTTCACCAGCGTGGCCGGGCTGCCGGCGCGCGCGGTGCCGACGGTCTGGCTGCGCAACTACCTGAAGGCCGAGCCGCGCCTGCAGAAGACGGCGCACGTGAAGCCGCGCTGCACGTTGGATTTCGACTGCCTCGCGCAATGCGGCCTGCGCGACGGCCTGCCGGGCTGGGGGCAGTTCTGCATCGACACGCAGCTCGCGGCGGCGCTGCGCGGGGATGTGAAGAAGGGGCTGTTCTTCCGCGGGGTGGGCAAGCTGCCGTTCGGGGAGCAGATCCGCGGGGTGGGTGAGTTGTTGCGGTACATGGTGACTGCGGTGGGCTGACTCCATTGTTTCTGCAGACTGTTCCGCGTCTGTCTCTGCATGGGCACGTGGAGATACGCAGATTTGCGATCGGCGTCATCGTGAACCTCTGGCATGTTGCAAGCCACCGACGGCGTCGCATGTGATGCTTGCCAACGATCAAGCTCGGCGCTTCAATGCGCGCAGTACGCCGACCAGGCAGTCCCCTTGAGAGGGTGTGGCGGCGCGAATCGATCAACCGCCTACTGAAACTCGACGATGAACACGACGACCCATGCAGGGGTCTTTGCTGTTGCGACTTGCCTGCTTTTGCCTGCCGTCCCATGCCACGCTGATATTC
>NZ_JBFUFP010001430.1:0-1096 GCF_056403375.1 Rhizobacter sp. P2_H2 | reverse complement strand
TCTTGAAACCGACCGGGCAGGAGAGGCCGGAGGCCAGCTGGCGGTGGCTCTGGCTTTCGGTCGTGCGCGCGCCGATGGCGCCCCAGGCGATCAGGTCGGAGATGTACTGCGGGGACAGCAGGTCCAGGAACTCGGTGCCGGCCGGCAGCCCCAGCCCGTTCACGTCCAGCAGCAGCTGGCGGGCCAGGCGCAGGCCCTCGTTCATGTGGAAGCTGCCGTCCAGGCGCGGGTCGTTGATGTAGCCCTTCCAGCCCACCGTGGTGCGCGGCTTCTCGAAGTAGACGCGCATGACGATGAGCAGGTCGCGGCTCAGTTCATCGCGGGCGGCCTTGAGCAGCCGCGCATAGTCCATCGCCTGGTCGTGGTCATGGATGGAGCACGGGCCCACCACCACCAGCAGCCGGTCGTCGCGGCCGTGCAGGACCGCGCTGATCTCCTGCCGCGCGCGCGCCACCACCTCCAGCGCCTGGTCCGAGGCCGCCAGCTCCTCGAGCAGCAGCGCCGGGCTGATCAGCGCACGCACGGCGCCGATGCGGGTATCGTCGGTGCGGGTGGCATCGAAGGTCGAGGGCTCGTCTTCGTGGGCGTGGGTGGAGGGAGTGTTCATTCCATGGGTGAAAGTGTGCAAGGCAGCAGGATTCTCGTCGTTCTTTCCCCGGTCCGGGCCGATGACGCCGAGGCCTTGGTGGCATTGCGCATCGAGGCGATGCGTGAAAGCCTGGAGCGCGCAGGGCGCTTCGATGCGGCGCGGGCGCGCGAGCGCTTCCTGTCCGGCTTCTCGCCCGAACACACACGCCACATCGAGCTCGACGGCGAGAAGGTCGGTTTCGTGGTGGTCAAACCGCACGGCCAGGGGCTGCTGCTGGATCATCTCTATGTCCACCCGAAGCATCAGCGCCACGGCGTCGGCGCCGCCGTGCTGGCGCAGGTGTTCGCCGAAGCCGACGCAGCGGCTGCCGCGCTGCGCGTCGGGGCGCTGCGCGGCAGCGATTCGAACCGCTTCTACGCGCGGCACGGCTTCGCGCTGGTCGAGGAGAAGGAGTTCGACAACTACTACGAGCGCTCCCGCTGACCGAGCCGCGGTGCGCACTCCGTC
>NZ_JBFUFP010001429.1:0-1098 GCF_056403375.1 Rhizobacter sp. P2_H2 | reverse complement strand
GCCGTACTCGTTGTTGGTGCCGTAGGTGACGTCGGCGGCGTAGGCGGCCTGCTTCTCCTCGCGCGGCATCTGCGGCAGGTTGATGCCCACCGTCAGGCCCAGGAAGTTGTACAGCCGGCCCATCCATTCGGCATCGCGGCGGGCCAGGTAGTCGTTGACCGTCACCAGGTGCACGCCCTTGCCGGCCAGCGCATTCAGGTAGACCGGCAGCGTCGCCATCAGCGTCTTGCCTTCGCCGGTGCGCATTTCGGCGATCTTGCCGTTGTGCAGCGACATGCCGCCGATCAGCTGCACGTCGAAGTGGCGCATCTTCAGCACCCGCTTGCCGCCTTCGCGCACGACCGCGAAGGCCTCGGGCAGCAGCGCATCGAGCGACTCGCCCTTCGCGTGGCGCTCCTTGAACTCGACCGTCTTGGCCTTCAGCGCCTCGTCGCTGAGCTGCTCGAACTGCGGCTCCAGCGCGTTGATCTGCTGCACCACGACCCGGTACTGCTTGAGCAGGCGGTCGTTGCGGCTACCGAAAATCTGGGTGAGAAGCTTGGGCAACATGCAGCGTCAGGGGTTGGTACGGGAAGGCAGCCGCGGCCTCCCGCGTTGTTTTGCGAACGGGCCGACTTCTTGGATGCTGGGGTGAGCTGAGGGTGCGGTCCGCGTTTGCAAGCCTACAAACCTGCAAGCCCGGCGCACGATCAGCGAAAGCGGCGGATTTTACGGCAAGCGGCCGCCGGCAGCGTGGCCGGGCCGTTGCCGGATTCAGCGCCGAGTGGCGCCCTTGGCGGCGGCCTGGGCCCCGCCGGCCAGGAATTTCGCCGGATCCTGCGGCACGCCCTCGACCAGCACCTCGAAGTGCAGGTGCGGGCCGGTCGAGCGGCCGGTGGTGCCGACGTAGGCCACGACCTGGCCACGCCGCACCAGGTCGCCGGTCTTGACCGCGATGCGCGAGGTGTGCGCATAGCGGGTCACCAGGCCGTTGCCGTGGTCGATCTCGAGCAGGTTGCCGTAGGCCGGGTGCACGTCGGTGGAGCGCACCACGCCCCCGGCCGCGGCCATGATGGGCGTACCCACGTCGGTCGGGAAATCGAGCCCGGTGTGCAAGGC
>NZ_JBFUFP010001428.1:0-1098 GCF_056403375.1 Rhizobacter sp. P2_H2 | reverse complement strand
CGCGCAGCAGCGCCGGGATCTGCGCCTTCGGCACCGGCGGGAACAGCGCGACGTGGCGCAGCGATTCGTCCGCGACGCGCTGCGCAAGGCGCGGCTTCTCCATGCCGTCGCCGACCAGCACGAACGAGACCGGCTCGTCGCGCAGCAGCGCCGCCGCATCGAGCATCACGTCGAGTGCGTTCGGCAGCCCGTGCGAGCCCGCGTAGCCGACGACGGTGCGGCCCTGCGCCTTCTGCGCGGCGATGTGCGAAGCGATGGCCGCATCCAGCGGCGCCGGCTCGCCGGCCCAGTCGTCCGGCGAGATGCCGTTCGGCACGATGTGCAGCTTGCGCAGGTCCAGCCCGTGCGCACCCATGTGGCCGGCCACCTTCGGCAGCATCGAGACCACGACGTCGGCATCGCGGTACGCATCGTCCTCGGCCTTCTGGCACAGCAGCGCGAACGGATGCCGCGGCGACATGCCCGACAGCTCGATCGGCGACAGCGGCCACAGGTCATGCACCTCGAACACCAGCGTCGCCTTCGCACGCCGCGCGATGCGCCGTGCCACCCACATGTCCATCGGGTAGGTGCTGGAGGCGATCACCACGTCGGGCCGGAAGCGCTCGACCAGCGCCGGCGTCTCGCGCCACAGCCGCATCAGAAAGGCCGCAATGTTGCGCACCCGGCCGATGCCGTTGCCGCCGTAGCGCGGCGCCGGCAGCCAGCGGTAGGCGATGCCATCGATCGTCTCGTCGAGGGGCGTGTCGCCGACCTCCGGCTGCCGGCTGCGCACGTGCGACTGCGACGCCGCGACGATCTGCACCCGGTGCCCGGCGCGCACCCATTCGCGCGCCAGGTAGTACGGCCGGAACTCCATGCCGTGGCGCGGCGAGCCCGCGTAGTGGTTGATCAACAGGATGTTCAACGCAGCAACTCGTCGTAGAAGGCCAGCAGCGCCCGCTCGGCCTGCGGCCAGTTGAACACCTCGTCGACCGCGCGCCGGCCCGATTCGCCCATCGCGCGCACCCGGTCCGGCGCATCGCGCAGCAGCCGGATCGCGTCGGCGATCGCGTTCGGGTCGAGCGGGTTCACGCACAGCCCGCAGCCGTGCACCTC
>NZ_JBFUFP010001427.1:0-1099 GCF_056403375.1 Rhizobacter sp. P2_H2 | reverse complement strand
GGCCTGGCCAATGCCTGAGCGGGTTCTCGACTCCGAGCCGCGACACCAGAATCCCTTTCTGGTTGGCTCCGCAGTGGTGAAGGCCGCAGCCTCCAGACGGGCTTGCCAGGAGTCGAATGCCTCAGGAGGCGACGGTAGGCAGGTGCTGGCGAATCGCGGGCCGCGCGAAGGAGTCGAGCCAGAGTCAGCCGCTGTGGTCGCCCAGCATCTCGCGCAATCGCGCGCGCCGGCGCTCCAGGTCGTCGATCTGCGCCTCGATGAGGGCCAGCCGCTCGCGTTGCGCCGACAAGGTCTGCTCGCAGGGCGTGGCGCCTTCGATCAGCAGCATGCAGCCGGGGAAGGTCCGGATCTCATCAAGACTCAGACCGGCGGCCAGGAGCCGTTGGATCTGGCGCACCTGCACGGCTGCGCCGGACTCGAACTTCCTGTAGCCGTTTTCTGCGCGCGAAGAATTCAACAGCTTCAGGGCGTCGTAATGCCGAATCGCCCGCGCGCTGATGCCGGTGAGGCGGGACAGTGCGCCGATGGTGAGTAATCCAACAGGCTTCATGGGGATTCGAGAACGACGGCTTGACCCTGACACGGATGTGAGGCTCGACAGTCAGCGCCCCTTTGTCTCATCAGGAGCAACTCCATGACCCTCTTGCCGTTCGGCATGCTATCTCGCGCGCTCGTGGCCGGCCTGCTTGCCCTCGCAGCGACTGCGATCAACCTCGCGTGGGCCGAGCCCCCCTCCAGGCACTACACGGCCGTCTCTTCGGATGGCGTGACCTTGTCGATCCAGGAGGCGGGCGACCCCGGCGGAACGCCTGTGATCTTCGTGCACGGCCTGTTGGGCAGCCACCTCAGCTGGCAGGCGCAGGTCGACAGCCCGGTACTGCAACGCTACCGCCTGATCACCTATGACCTGCGGGGCCATGGGCAGTCCGGCCATCCCTCGGCGCCGCAGATGTACACCGATGGGCTGCGGTGGGCGGACGACCTGGATGCGGTCATCCGCAAGTCGAAGTCCGGTCGGCCCATGCTGGTTGGATGGTCGCTGGGCGCTGCCGTCATTTCCAACTACCTCGCTGGGCGCTGCCGTCATTTCCAACTACCT
>NZ_JBFUFP010001426.1:0-1100 GCF_056403375.1 Rhizobacter sp. P2_H2 | reverse complement strand
GCATTTCCTGCGCGGGCTCAGCTGCTTCCCGAGCTTCGCGTTCGACACGATGCTGGCCGCGATGCAGCAGGCCGAAGCCGGCTTCCGCGCGGCCGGCCGCGATGCGCAGGCGTGGCGCGCGCGGGCCTATGCCTGCCTCGCGATGCAGAACATGGCGCAGACCGAGGTGGCCGCGCGCGAGCTGCCGAAGCTGCTGGCGCTGCCGCTGGACGACGGCACGCGCGCCTTCGTGTGCTTCGGCTCGGCGTGGGCGGCCTATGCGCAGGCGCGCGCGGCCGACGTGGCGCCGTGGTTCGAGCAGATGCTGCAGGCGCTGGAGCGGGTGCCCGAGCCGGCGGTGTGGGATGCCTGCTTCTTCCACAGCCTGATGGTCGGCATGCCGGGCATGGACGTGCTGCTGGAGCGCTTCGGCCAGCGCGCGACGGTGTTGTTCGGCGACACGCCGACGCAGCTGCGCGCCGGCGTGCTGCATGCGCGCGCATGGCTCGCGTTCTCGGCTGGGCGGCTCGACGAGGCCGAGCACTGGCTGGCGCGCGCCGACGAGGACTGCCGCTGGCTCGGCCGGCCGCGCAGCGTGCTGACCGAGAACCACATGGCGCACACGCTGATCGATGCGGTGTGCGGGCGGCGCGAGGCGGCGTATGCGGCGGCGCTGGAGGGCCGGCACGACCTCGCCGAGCACGGTTCGGCGCCGAACCGGCTGACGCACGAGTACGAGCTGCTCTTMACGCACAGCCGCGCGGCGTGGATCCTGCAGGACGAGGCGAGCTTGCGCGAACTGGATGCGCGGCTCGCGCAGGTGCTGAATCCGTACGAGTGGGCAGCGGCGTCATTCGACCGCAGCTTCAGCCGCGCATTCGTCGCGATGGTGGATGGGCGGCTGGCCGATGCGCAGGCGCTGCTCGCGCCGCTGGCGCTCGATCAGGAGCCGTCGTGCTTCTTCCCGGCAGGGCAGGCGACGGTGCTGCTGGYGGATGTGCGGCTGCGGCTCGGCGTGGTCGACGAGGCCGCGGCCACGCTACGGCCCTGGATTGCGCGGGCGATGGAGGGCGGTTCGGTCGGCGGCGCGCTGCTGTGCGGCTGGCCGGTGCTGCAGCGGC
>NZ_JBFUFP010001425.1:0-1100 GCF_056403375.1 Rhizobacter sp. P2_H2 | reverse complement strand
GCTGAGCGAGCCGCTGCGTGCGGAACTCGGGCTCGACAAGGGCGTGCCCGCCGCCGCCGAGCTGCGCGGGCTGTCGCGCCGCTACCTGCTGGGCAGCAGCGTCAAGGGCGACGTGTCGCGCTTCAAGGCCGCCGGCACGCGCGCGTTCGAAGGTTTCTGGGCGCTGAACGCACGGGCGCTGTCCACCACCGAACGGCTGCTGCAGCAGCGCCTGCACGACACGGGCGTGCGCCGCAACACCGTGATCTCGATGCTGCTGGGCAGCCTGTTGCTCGCCGCGTACCTGTTCTGGTCGTTCCGCCAGGCCACCCAGGGCGGGCTCGAGGTGGTCGCCCGCCACATGGCGCGCATGCAACACGGCGACCTGACCGGCTCGCCGACCGCCTGGGGGCGCGACGAAGCGGCGCGGCTGATCGTCGCGGCGAAGGCCTTGCAGCAATCGTTCTCCGGCATCGTCGGCGACGTGCGGCAGGTGAGCGGCCACGTGCTCGACGCGAGCGCGAACCTCGACGGGCACGCCCGCCAGCTGGTGGCCGGCAACGAGGCATCGCGCGGCCACATGCAGCAATGCGCGCACGCGATGCAGCGGATCTCGCAGGCCGCGGGGCACACCCGCAGCGTGGTCGATACGGCCGCCCGCCTGTGCGACGCGAACGTGCAGGCCGCCCACGCCGGCCAGCATGCGGTGCGCAGCCAGGTGCAGACCATGGCGGAGCTGCGCGAGCTGTCGGCCACGATCGCCGACGTGACGCGCGTCGTCGACACGATCGCCTTCCAGACCAACCTGCTGGCGCTSAACGCGGCCGTCGAGGCGGCCCGCGCCGGAAGCGCCGGCAAGGGATTCGGCGTCGTGGCGGCCGAGGTGCGCACGCTGGCCGACCGCTCGGCATCGGCCGCGCGCGAGATCCGCGGCCTGATCGACACCAACGTGCAGCGGGTCGAGAGCAGCACGCGCATCAGCAGCGAGGCGAGCCTCAAGATGAACGAGCTGGTGGCCAATGCGCAGCAGCTGACCGGCTTGCTCGGGTCCATCTCGAACGCCGCCGACGAGCAGAACCGCTGCATCGGCCATGTCGACACCGCGCTGGTATCGCTGGAAC
>NZ_JBFUFP010001424.1:0-1102 GCF_056403375.1 Rhizobacter sp. P2_H2 | reverse complement strand
GGCCAGCACGCGGAACTTGACCTCGCGCTCGAGGTTGCGCTTGATGTCGGCGCGCAGTGCGTCGACGGTGCCTTCCTTGATGCCCAGCGACTTGGCCAGCGCATCGTTGACCTCGGGCAGGTTCTGCGCCTCGACCTTGTTCAGCGTGACCAGGAAGTCAGCTTCCTTGCCGGCGACGTCCTTGCCCTGGTAGTCCTCGGGGAACTGCAGCGGGAAGGTCTTCGACTCGCCGGTCTTCATGCCGCGCACGGCCTTCTCGAAGGCCTCGAGCATCTGGCCTTCACCGATCAGGAACTGGAAGCCCTCGGCCTTGCCGCCGTCGAACGGCACGCCGTCGATCTTGCCTTCGAAGTCGATCGTCACGCGGTCGCCTTCGGCAGCAGCCTCGCCCTGCGCGCGCTGSGCRAAGGTRCGGCGCTGCTTGCGCAGGATRTCCAGCGTCTTGTCGATSGCGGCTTCGGTCACCTCGGTGCTGACGCGCTCGACCTCGGCGGCCGACAGGTCGCCGAGCTTGACTTCGGGGTACACCTCGAAGACGGCATCGAAGGCCATCTGGCCCTCGGGCGCGGTTTCCTTCTCGCTGATGCGCGGGGCACCGGCGACGCGCAGCTTGGCCTCGGCGGTGGCCTGGGCGAAGGCCTGTCCGACCTTGTCGTTCATGACTTCGTACTGCACCGAGTAGCCGTAGCGCTGGGACACCACGCTCATCGGCACCTTGCCCGGGCGGAACCCGTCGGCCTTGACCGTGCGGGACAGGCGCTTCAGGCGCGTTTCGACCTCGTTGTTGATCGTGTCGGCCGCCAGCGTGAGCGTGATGCGGMGTTCGAGCTTCTCGAGGGTTTCTACAGTGACARCCATGATTGTCTGGACTCTCTGGTTTCGTTAGCTGGTGCGCGGGGGGGGACTCGAACCCCCACACCATCGCTGGCGTCAGGACCTAAACCTGGTGCGTCTACCAATTTCGCCACCCGCGCACATTCTGGGCACATGCAAAAAGCAAAGGGAAGCCGAAGCTTCCCTTTTCAGGCGATTCGGTAAACCGCGTAGTTTAGCTGCTCGCGGCGGCTCTTTCCTCTTCGGCCGGTTTGACGCGGAACCAGGC
>NZ_JBFUFP010001423.1:0-1102 GCF_056403375.1 Rhizobacter sp. P2_H2 | reverse complement strand
CGCCAGCGGCCCGGCAAAGCCGGTTCCGCGGTGTTCGCTGGGTCAACACCCCAACATCTCTGCCAGTTCGATCAGTGTGGCGGCCTGCCCGCAGCCAGCCGGCAACGCCCCTGCCGCATGCCCGGGCCGATGCAACCACACGGCCTGAAGCCCGGCATCGCGTGCGCCGTGCACGTCGAGCAGCAGATCGTCGCCGACATGCAGCACCTGCGCCGGCGCCACGCCCAGGCGCTCGCAGGCCAGGTGGAAGATCCGCGCATCGGGCTTGCCGATGCCGAGCTTCTGCGAGCTCAGGCTGCCCTGGAAATGCTGCGCCACGCCGACCGTCGCCAGGTCGGCATTGCCGTTGGTCACAGCGAACAGCGGGAAACGCGCCGCCAGCCGCGCGAGGCCCGGCAATGCGTCGTCGAAGAATTCCACCCGCTGGCGCGCCGCGAAGAACACGTCGAACGCCGGGCCGGCCAGCTGCGGGTCGTGGCCCGTCATCGCCAGCGCGCGGGCGATGCTCTCGCGGCGGATGGAACTCAGGTCGTGCTTCCAGTGCGGGTGCTCGGCCTCCACCGCGTTGCGCAGCGCACGCAACGCCGGCGGATCGAAACGCTGCGCCGTGGCCGGCGCGTGTTCATGCAGCCAGCCATGCAGCTGGTGCTCGGCCCGCTCGATCGCCGGCCAGACCGGCCACAGCGTGTCGTCGAGATCCAGCGTCAAGGCAAGCGGCGGACTGTCAGGGAAAGCAGGCATGGCAGCTGTGGAATCCAGCGCGGCAAGAGGGTGCCGGGCCGGCGGATTGTCCGCTACAGTCGCTTGGCCTCGGAGCAGAAGACRCCGATGAATCACGCCTTCCGCGCTTCATGACCCCGGCCCCCCTGCCCGCCGACGAGCCCGAGCGCCTGCGCGTGCTGCGCGAGCTCCGGGTGCTCGACACCAGCGTCGACCCGGCGTTCCTCGCGCTGGCGCGCCAGGTCGCCGCCCGCACCGGCTGGCCGATCTCGGCCATCAGCCTGGTCGATGCCGACCGCCAATGGTTCCCGGCCGCCGTCGGCCTCGGCGTGTGCCAGACACCGCGCGATCAATCGTTCTGCGGCCACGCGATCCTGCAGCC
>NZ_JBFUFP010001422.1:0-1102 GCF_056403375.1 Rhizobacter sp. P2_H2 | reverse complement strand
GCATAGGCCGGCGGCGCGCGTGACGGCTCGGGCGCCGGCACAGCCAGCTCGGGCACGGCCTCGCCGCGGGCGCGGYGGGCGACCAGCGCCTCGGTGCGCAGCAGCTGGTCGAGCGCCTGCGAGCGCAGCCGGCCACAGGCGCCGGCCAGCTGGTCGACCCAGCTGTCGACGACGCCCAGCCAGTCGCCCAGGTTGTCCTTGCTGGTAGGCGGCAGCTTGAACTCGCCGAGCAGCTCGCTCCAGCTCGCGACGCCGAGCTTCTCGCGCAGCGTCGCATCGAGCACCACCGCGTCGCGCTGCTCCGACACCCTCTGCAAGGCCGCCTGCAGATGGTTCGCGACGCCCACCAGCCGCTCGACGCCGGCCTTGCCGACGCGGCGCGTCGCGCTTTCCACCTGCCAGGCGTTGGACAGCAGGCCTTGCGCATCGCGCAGGTCGGCCTCGCTGTGGTCGGCGTAGTGCAGCAGCGCGAGCAGGCCTTCGAGGTAGGCGTCCCAGCCGCCGCCGAGCTGCGCCGCCGCGGCACGGTGCGTGCTGCGGCAGGCCTTGTCGTGCGCCAGCAGGCGCTGCTCGACCTGGCGGTGCTCGCGTTCGACGGCCTTCAGCAGGCCCGGCAGCTCGCCCTGCTTCAGCGTGCGGTCGCGGTGTCGGATCACGCCGCCAGGCGCCTTCAGCGCGCCGGATTGCAACGCGCGCAACTGGCCCAGCTCGCGCTCCAGTTCGCGCAGCCGCGCCACGTCGTCGAGCAGCGATTCGGGGTACAGCGCCGCCAGATCGGCCGGCGTCGCGCCCTGCTGTGCCGGGTCGACCAGCTCGGCCGCGCTCTTCACGCTGCGCGTGACCGAGCGGCCGAGGTACACGCCGCGGTAGCGGCCCTGCAGGCTCTCGCGTGCGAACTGCTCGTCGAGCGCCTGCAGCGAGTCCTCGAGCGCGATCGGCGTGAGCTTCGTCTCGCCGATCAGCTGCGCGGTGACGCGCTCGCGCAGGCCGGGCGCGTCGTCGAACAGCTCCCAGGCGCTGCGGTCGTCGAAGGGCGCCGCCACGTAGTGGCGCTTCGCGTTGGCTTCGCGCTCGTGGTTCAGCGGGTGGGTCAGCCACATGC
>NZ_JBFUFP010001421.1:0-1107 GCF_056403375.1 Rhizobacter sp. P2_H2 | reverse complement strand
CACTGGAAGCTACCGTGCAGGCGCTGGCGACGCTGGAGGGCCCGTCCTTCGACGCCGCACCGCTGCTCGACGCATTCGGCCTCTTCGTCGCGGGTGTTGCGGCCCGTCAGCGGCATCAGGCGCCCGCGGTCAAGACGTAGCGCTCCCGCCCGGGAGCGGGTGTTGTTGAAAGGCACGCCATGTCGATCTGGCTGCCCGTCGTTCGTCGTTGGATACGAGGTGCCCTCAGGCGGGCGCGCCGATCGTTCAATTCAACAGGAGTGAAGACATGTCCTACATCGATGGTTTCGTGATCGCGGTCCCCACCGCCAACAAGCAGAAGTTCATCGAGCACGCGCGCCATTTCGACTCGCTGTTCATCGAGCTGGGTGCGCTCCGCGTGATCGAAGGTTGGGGCGACGACGTCCCCGACGGCAAAGTGACCGATTTCCGCCGCGCAGTCCAGGCCACGGGTGAGGAGACGGTGGCCTTTTCGTGGGTCGAATGGCCGGACAAGGCCACGCGTGACGCAGGCATGAAGAAGATGATCGAAGACCCGCGCATGGATCCGTCCACACCCGGCAACCCGCCGATGCCCTTCGACGGCAAACGCATGATCTTCGGCGGCTTCGAACAGGTGGTCGAAGTGAAGGCTTGAGCGGCGAGCGGCGATGCCGCCCTGGGAGGTGCCACTGCGTCACGGCGGGCACGCCGCGGACCCGCAAATGCCGCGTGCCATCCCCTGCATCGCCCGGGGCGCATTTGTCCCCAACGTCTCATGAGAGTTGAGCCGCCGCCCCTCCGGCACGCTGCAGCCTGTCATGGCGGCGTGTCGGCGTGAGAGACGGAGCCAGTGACACCATGAACGCTGCGGCGGCCACCAAAGTCCAAAGGCCTGCTTGAAAGCTGCCGGTTCGATCCCGCAGGAGCCCAAGTGTGAGAGGCCCGAGCGCTCCCAGAGAGTAGCCGATGAACAGCACGAAAGACGTCCAGGAGTTGGCCTCCTCCGGGCCCGAGACGTTGTCGAGCGGAAGTGTCATGCCGAGCGAGAACGACGCACCGATACCGCATGCCACGATGGGGATCGCCACCAAGGGCATGAACCTCGGCGCGACTGCGGTCGCTAAG
>NZ_JBFUFP010001420.1:0-1107 GCF_056403375.1 Rhizobacter sp. P2_H2 | reverse complement strand
CTGCGGCTGGTCGTCGTCGGCGCGCACATGAGCGGGCTCGCGCTGAACTGGCAGCTGACCGAACGCGCCGGCCGGCTGCTGCGGCGCACCCGCACCGCGCCGGCGTACCGGCTGCATTCGCTGACCGGCCACGCGCCGACGCGACCCGCACTGGTGCATGTCGGCCCCGAGGCGGGTCGCGCGATCGACGTGGAGGTGTGGGAGATCGACGCGGCGCACGGCGGCAGCTTCCTGCAGATGGTCGGCCCGCCGCTCGCGCTCGGCACGGTGGAACTGGGCGACGGCACGCAGGAGCGCGGCTTCGTCTGCGAGCCGCGCGGCGTGGCAGCAGGCGGCAGCGCGCTGGACATCACCGCATACGGCGGCTGGCGCGGCTTCCTGGCTTCACTCGGCTGAGCACGGTCCTTGCAGCACTCCCGCGCAAGGAGGTCTCCCGCCATGACCGACACCGCCCCATCCGACATCGTCGATTTCGTGCGCGCCAGCGCACAGCTGCTCGAGCTGCCGCTGGACGACGCGCAGGTCGCGCGCGTCGCGATGCACCTGGCCCGCACGCGCACTATGGTGGCGCCGCTGCGGCTGCTGCCGCTCGGCGCCGAGCTGGAGYCGGCCGAGGTCTACTGCCCGGCGCCGTTTCCCGCCGAGGATCCTGCATGACCGCGCGGCAGGTCACGCATGCGGGTGGCATGACGACCGGCATGTCGATCGTGCGCGCGGTGCGCAGCGGCGAGATGCTGGCCGAGGAGGCGCTCGAGCACAGCATCGCGCGCATCGAGGTCTGCGATGCACGCGTCAACGCGTTCACCGACGGCACCTTCGAGCGCGCGGTGCGCGAGGCCCGTGCGGTCGATGCGATGCGCGCGCGCGGCGAGGTGCTGCCGGCGCTGGCCGGGCTGCCGTATGCGGTGAAGAACCTGTTCGACATCGAGGGCCTGACCACGCGCGCCGGCAGCAAGGTGCGCCAGGGCGAGCCGCCGGCCGCGGCCGACGCGGTGCTGGTCGAGCGCATGCGCGCAGCCGGCGCGGTGCTGGTCGGCGCGCTGAACATGGACGAGTTCGCCTACGGCTTCACCACCGAGAACAGCCACTACGGCCCGAGCCGCAACC
>NZ_JBFUFP010001419.1:0-1113 GCF_056403375.1 Rhizobacter sp. P2_H2 | reverse complement strand
GCCCGAGGCACGGCGGCCCGGCGGGAACGCACCGGCCGGGCCCGAGGCGCCCTGCGCGCCCGACGCGGCGCGGTCGGCCGAGAGCGTCACGCGCGCGCCGTCCTTCAGCCGGTCGGCGCCTTCGGTGATGACCCGCTCGCCGGCCTCGAGCCCGGCGGTGATCGAGACCTTGTCGACCGTCGCCTGGCCGCGCGTGACGGTGCGCTGCTGCACGGTGCGGTCGGGCTGCAGCACGTAGACGTAGTCGCCGTCGCGGCCGTTGCGCAGCGCGGTGATCGGCACCACGACGGCGCCCTTCACGGTGTCGAGCAGCAGGCGCACGTTGACGAACTGGTTCGGGAACAGCGCGCCGCCCTGGTTCGGGAAGCGGGCCTTGGCCTTCACGGTGCCGGTGGTGGTGTCGACGAGGTTGTCGAAGGTGGAGAAGGTGCCGCTCTCGAGCTTGCTGGTGCGGGTGCGGTCGTAGGCGGCGACCGGCAGCTGGGCGCCGCTGGCGACGCGGGCCTGGATGGCGGGCAGGCGATCCTGCGGGATCGAGAACGCGATGTCGATCGGTTCGGTCTGCGTGATCACCGCGATGCCGGTGGTGTCGCCCGACGACACCAGGTTGCCCTCGTCGAYGGTGCGCAGCCCGATGCGCCCGCCGACCGGCGCGGTGATGCGGGTGTAGGCGAGGTTCAGGCGGGCGGTGCCTTCGGAGGCCTTGTCGGTCATCAAGGTGCCATCGAGCTGCTTGACGAGCGCGGCCTGGGTGTCGACATCCTGGCGGGCGATCGAGTCCTGCGACAGCAGCGTCTGGTAGCRCGTCAGCGTGACGCGGGCGGCATCGAGCTGGGCCTCGTCGCGCAGGCGCTGGCCGCTCGCCTGCAGCAGCGCCATCTCGTACGGGCGGGCGTCGATGGTGGCGAGCAGCTCGCCCTTCTTCACCAGCTGGCCTTCCTTGAACAGCACGCGGGTCAACGTCCCCGAGACCTGCGCGCGCACGGTGACGGTGGCGGCGGGGGTGACGGTGCCGAGCGCCTCGATCAGCACCGGCAGCTCGGCCTGCGCGGCGGTGGCGACGCCGACGGTGGTGGCGCCGGCGCCGCGGCGCCCGGCCGCGCCGCCAGGGCC
>NZ_JBFUFP010001418.1:0-1118 GCF_056403375.1 Rhizobacter sp. P2_H2 | reverse complement strand
GCCCGCGAGCGTGCGCAGCAGCTGATCGAGATGGCCGGGCTGCGCGGCTTCGAGAACAAGTACCCGTGGCAGCTGTCGGGCGGCATGCAGCAGCGCGTGGCCATCCTGCGGGCGCTGCTGCACGACCCGCCGGTGCTGCTGATGGACGAGCCCTTCGGCGCGCTCGACGCGATGACGCGCGAGCGCATGAACCTGGAGCTGCAGCGCATCTGGGGCGCCTCCGGCAAGACGGTGCTGCTGATCACGCACAGCATCCCGGAGGCGATCTTCCTGTCGGRCCGGGTGGCGGTGATGACCGAGCGCCCGGGGGCCATCGCCGCGGTGTACGACATCGCGCTGCCGCGGCCGCRCTCGCTCGACGTGATGGGCAGCGAGGCCTTCGCCGCGTACGCGAAGACGCTGCGCGCGCACTTCTATGCGCAGGGGTCGCTCGATGCGCATTGAGGGCATCCTGCTGGTCGTGCGCGCGGTCGATTGCGGCGTGCGGCCGGTGGCGCTGCGCCTGCCGTTCCGCTTCGGCGCGGTCACGCTCGATCGCTGCCCGCAGCTCTTCGTGCGCGCCACCGTCGAGGTGGCCGGYCGCGGCAGCTGGCAAGGCCACGCGGCCGAACTGATGGTGCCGAAGTGGTTCGACAAGCGCGCCGGTTTCTCGCACGCGCAGAACGTCGAGCACCTGGCCAACGCCGTCGAGCGCACGGTGCAGGCCTACGCCGGCGATGCGTCGGCCAGTGCGTTCGAGCTGTTCCAGCGCCATGCAGCCGCGCTGGCCGACGCCGGCCGCCACGCCGGAGCGACCGAGCTGTCGAGCGCCTTCGGCGCGGCGCTGGTCGACCGCGCGGTGCTCGACGCGCTGTGCCGGGCGCTCGGTGTGTCGGTGTTCGAGGCGGTCGCGCGCAACGCGATCGGCCTGCAGCCCAGCGCGCTGCTGCCCGACCTGCGCGGCTTCGACTGGAACGGCTGGCTCCCGACGCTGGTGCCACCGCGGCTGCGCATCGAGGCCCGCCACACCGTGGGCCTGCTCGATGCACTGCAGCCGCTGCCCGAGGACGCCGGCCCGCTGCCGGTGAGCCTGCCGGCGGTGATCGCGCGCTACGGGCACCGGGTGTTCAAGATCTAGG
>NZ_JBFUFP010001417.1:0-1118 GCF_056403375.1 Rhizobacter sp. P2_H2 | reverse complement strand
GTTGATAAGAAATACCGCGCACAGGTCTACAACTACGGAGTGAGGCTCTTGCTGGAATTCATCATTCCGGAACCGGCTGCCTACTATCGGGCGACACGAAGCAAAGCTGAGCCAAAGCTTAGCGCTAAGCCTCCGCCACCCTTTCTCAAAGACGCCACAATTTTGGATGTCCACAAGCCTCGTGAGCCGTTGACAGCGAGTGTCATCAATGAGTTCAACTTCATGCGCTACGCCGCGAAGTATGGTGCTGCTGGAGTCACAGCGCCCCCGCCGCTATTCACCTACGTCGGCATATCCCTCGCACCCAATGAGGGTCTCGGAGAGGCAATCAGTTTCGCGACTTCCACCAAGGACTTAGTGATTCCTGCCGGCTATCGCCTCAACTCGTATAGCTTGGCCGCGTCAATTCTTTGGATCCACTATCCAAAGTTCAGTGTCCAAGTGCGTGGTGATGCATGGGTGCTCATGAATATTGCAGGCGGCGGTATTCCCTTGAACATGCAGCAAGTTGGTGATGTTGCGGGCAACAACGCGCAGGTCACAGCCGGCTCAGTTCCTGTCAGTGTAGCGTGTTACGACGTGCACAAGTTCGCGCTCGATATCCAGGCTGTTTGCGTACGTACGGACGAGGCCATGACTGCCTGGCAATTGGAGACGTTCGGCAAGATTCAGACTGCCTACCAGGCTATGCAGACCGCTTACGATCAGAAAGTCGAACAAGCCGAATCTGCGCTTGGCATCACCATGGAAGGGCAAAATCCAGCAATCAACCGCACGGTGGAGAAGAACGAGTTAAAAAAGCTATGCATCACGATGATGACCGGCCAGCACTTTAGTCAGTTCGGCGCCTTGACCGAGCCGCCGAACGATCCGATTCATCCTCCCGAATTGGACGTCAACGAGGCGCTCTATGAAGGGCCGATCATCCAGTTCTTCGAGCAGGCTTTCGAGTGGGAGCAGATGACCTACCTCTTCTATCCCTACTTCTGGGGCAGAAAGTCGAACTGGCGAACCAGTGTGAACCTGAGTGACCCGGACCCACTCTTCAGTCAGTTCTTATCGGCAGGCGCCGCACGTGTCTTAGTGCCGGTGCCGCTGGCTTATGTCGAGAGCGTGGA
>NZ_JBFUFP010001416.1:0-1118 GCF_056403375.1 Rhizobacter sp. P2_H2 | reverse complement strand
ACTCCGCACCGAGCCCCGGGCCGGCGCTGGAAGCCGCGATGTCGCCGCCATGCAGCATCACCGCCTGCGTCGCCACCGCGAGCACGCGGGCCTCGGGGCCGATCGCCGTGCCCGACACGCCGCGGAAGAAGCCGGAGCCGTCGAGCCGCTCGTCGGCATGCGAGGCGAGCTCGGCCTCCGCGGCCAGGTTGCCGATGCGGCGCGCGGCCCGCGCGGTCCAGTAGGGCACCAGCCGCAGCCGTTCCATCGCCGATTCGCTCGGCGTGCCGGGCTGGTCCCACAGCGCGTTCGGTACCGCCGCACGGCCCATGCCGTGCACCAGGCCCGCACGGTACAGCCGCTGGCGCGCCGGCGCCGGCAGGCCCAGGCGCTCGGCACAGTCGGCAGCCACCAGCGCGACACGGCGCGAGTAGCCGGTCAGCCACGGCAGCTTCAGGTCGATCACGTCGGCGATCAGTTCGAGCGAGGTCGTGTCGGTACCGATGACGGGCGCGGTGTCGACGCAGGCCGGGTCCTGCTCCAGCGTATGCAGCCAGTCGACCGCATGGCGGCGCACCGCCTCGACCACCTCGGCGGGGTAGGCCGCCTCGGCGCGCGACGCGAGGTAGCTCAGCGCCCGCTCGAGGTCGTAGACGCGGCTGAAGATCTCCAGGTCGCTCGCGGCCGAGACGATGAACACCTCGACCGGGATGTCGGGCGGGCGCAGGCCGTTCGGCTGGCCGTGGCCGTCGGGGCGCTCGAAGATGCGGCGCAGCGGCAGCTCGACCGCCTGCGGCATGCCCAGCGTGCGCGCGACGTCGCCGGACACCTCGCAGTGGATCTGCGCCACCGGCGCCATCGAGCCGGCCAGGTGCGCCGGCAGCCCGGCCGCGAGCATCGCGCGCCGGCCGCCGACATCGTCGCCCATCAGCTCGGAGAACTCCGGCGCGTTCGCGGTGCAGCCCGACCAGCGCAGCAGCGAGACGTRGGCGGCATGGGAGCTCGCGTCGCCCTCGAGACCGAGTGCCGCCGCGAGCTGGGCCGCGATCCACGCGGTGCGCGCCGAGTGGTCGACCGGCTGGCCCATGCTGAGATCGCCGACGAAGGCGAGCGCCTTGACGGCATCGAAGACGGTGACG
>NZ_JBFUFP010001415.1:0-1123 GCF_056403375.1 Rhizobacter sp. P2_H2 | reverse complement strand
GACTTGTACAGGTTCGAACCCAGGCCCGCCACGCTGACGTAGTCCGGCGCGATGGCGGCGTAGAGGGTCGAGGTCGCCGTGCCCGTGCCCCGGGTCCCGGTGTCGTAGACCACCAGCTCGACACCCATCACCTGGCCGCCCGCCGCGTTGATCTGGTCGGCGCTCATCTTGGTGGACGACAGCGCGTTGACCTGCGCCCACGTGGCGCCGGAGTCCGCGCTCTTCCACAGGCCGGCCGTGCGCGAGCCGTAGAACAGCGTCGACGGCTTGTTCGGGTCGACCATCAGCCGTTCGCCGATGGCCCGGCCGTTGTTGTTGCCACCCGCGGAGAACGGCAGGTCGACGTGGGACCAATGGTCGCCGCGGTCGCTGGAGCGGTACAGCCGGGCGGTGGCATCCGCCGAGGCGTACATGCCGCCGACCAGGTAGACGGCCTGGTCGTTGTTCGGGTCCAGCGCGATGCTTTCGACCCCGTGGTAGGAGCCTTCGGCGCCGCTGAAGCCGTCGGTGATCGGCACCCAGGCCTTGGTGGCCTGGTTCCAGCGATAGGCGCCGCCGACGTCGGTGCGTGCGTAGAGAACGTTCGCGGACGTGGGATGGAAGACGAGACCGGTGACGTAGCCGCCGCCGCCGTACTTCGCGTTGGTCCAGGCGGTGCCGTGGGTCACGGACGCCGCCGCGGAGGCCGCACCTTCCCCGGTGGCGTTCGAGGCCGTGACCACGAAGTAATACGTCGTGCCATTGACGACGGTGCTGTCGGCCAGGCTCGTCGAGGACGTCGAGCCGATCAGCGTGCCTCGCTGGCCCTGCGTTGTCGACCGGTAGACCCGGTACGCGGTGGCTCCGGACACGGCGGCCCAGCTGACGGTCACCTGGGCCCCGGCGTCGGTCGCCTTCACGCTTCCCACAGCCCCCGGCACGGCGRCCGGCGCAGGCGCAGGCGCAGGCGCAGGCGCAGGCGCAGGCGCAGGCGCAGGCGCAGGCGCAGGTGCGGGCGCAGGCGCAGGTGCAGGTGCGGGCGCAGGCGCAGGTGCAGGTGCAGGTGCAGGTGCAGGTGCAGGTGCAGGTGCAGGTGCAGGTGCAGGTGCAGGTGCAGGTGCAGGTGCAGGTGCAGGTGCAGGTG
>NZ_JBFUFP010001414.1:0-1128 GCF_056403375.1 Rhizobacter sp. P2_H2 | reverse complement strand
CGGGCTGCCAGTGGAAGGCTCTGCCCAAGGAGCGCTTCGGCAGCGCAAGCGCCATCCACAAGCGCTTCCTCGAGTGGGAGGCAGCGGGCTTCTTCGAGGCTTTGTGGAAAGCCGGCCTGGCCGAGCATGACCAGATGGAAGGCATCGCCTGGCGCTGGCAGGGCATCGACGGCGCGATGATGAAGGCGCCGCTGGCCCAAGAAGCCGTCGGCCCGAATCCAACGGATCGGGGGAAAAGAGGCAGCAAGCGCCACCTGCTGGTGGACGGTCGTGGCGTCCCGTTGTCGCTCGTCGTGACCGGGGCTAACGTTCATGACTGCAAGCGGCTTGACGATGTGCTCGGCGCCATCGCTGTCAAACGCAAGGATCCGCCGCATCGGCGAAACAAGCATCTGTGCGCCGACGCGGGCTACCGTGCGCCGAGCACCTGCGCACCATCGAGCACCACGGCTACATCCCTCATGTCGTCGTCTGGGATGAGGCCTACCTCCGAGTAATTCGACAGGAGTTGGTGACCAGTTTCCGCCCATCCACGCCCGATAGGCGGGAGACGGAGCAATGAAGTCTTGTCGCGGAGTTGCGACAGGAAACCGTTCATCCGTGGTGGCGCCTTTCGGTCCGGACGAACGTTGCGTAGGGAGTGTTCAGCATCGTACGGCCGCAGCGATGCCAAGATCATCGGGGCGCAGCCGCAGACCTGCGGTTTTCGCCGGGAGTTGCGCGTTACCGCAGTAAGGTGCCGACAATTTACACCCTAGCCTCTCTCGGTAAGTCCTTGATTATATTAGTGATTGGGGATCTTGGAGGGGAACATGTTGTCGTCGTGTCGCGACATGAAATGCCCCCCCGTCCTTACAGCGACAGCATTTTGGCCCGCGGCCTCTTCTGCGGAGTGCATTGGCATTCGCGGGCCTCTAGAAGCTGACATGGTCCGCGTGCCTCGAGTGCACGGCACGCGCGCGCCGCCGCGTTCGCGTCAAGTCCGCCGAATGTTCTCCTTTGAGCTATCACTTTGCACCAAGGCTTGTTGCATCGGCCGGTGCCAAGTCTCTTGGGCGCGAAGCCAAAGAGGAGCCGCCCGGATTGCCGCGTCGATTTACTTTCCGGACACTAGCACTGTCGATTCTC
>NZ_JBFUFP010001413.1:0-1133 GCF_056403375.1 Rhizobacter sp. P2_H2 | reverse complement strand
CAGGCCGCGCTGCACGACATGACCCGGCAGCGCCGTCGACGCGATCGGCGCGTTGTACAGCAGCACGCTGCGCGCGGGCAGCGCAGGAGGCATCGGCTCGCGCAATGGCCCGGCCGGCAGCAGCCAGCCGTTGCCGGCCCCGCGCTCGTCGAACACGATGACCTGCGCATCGCGCGCGAGCTGCCGGTGCTGCAGGCCGTCATCGCAGACGATCACGTCGACCGCGGGATGGGCTGCCAGCAGCGCGCGGCCGGCCTGCACGCGGCGGCGGCCGACGGCGACCGGCGCGCCGCTGCGGCGCTGCATCAGCAGCGGTTCGTCGCCGCAGGCGCTGGCCGGCGTGTCGGGCGTCACCAGCACGACCGTGTCACCGGCGCTGCCGCCGTAGCCGCGCGACACGATGCCCGGCGTCCAGCCGTGCTGCCGCAGCAGCTCGACCACCGCCAGGCAGGTGGGTGTCTTGCCGGCGCCGCCGGCGATCAGGTTGCCGACGACGATCACCGGCACCGGCAGGCGCTCGATGCGCAGCCAGCCGGCCCGGAACGCGAAGCCGCGCAGCGCGACGATGGCCGCGTACAGCCCGGCCAGCGGGCGAAGGGCCCACGCGAGCGCGCCACGCGCCAGCCAGGCGCGCTGCAATCGAAGGGAGAGCGACACGGGACCGGCGCGCAGCCGCTCAGCGGCCGTCGCCGCCCTGCGAGCTCTGGGCCGCGAAGGTCAGCCGCGCGAGCCCCGCGCGGCGTGCGGCGTCCATCACCGTGATGACGGACTGGTGCGACGACGCCGCATCGGCCGAGACGATGATGATCRCGTCCTTCGCGCCGGCGGACGCCGACAGCAGCTCGGCCGTCAGCATCTCGACGCTGCGGCCGTCGAGCGTCTTGCGGTTGACCGCATAGCGGCCTTCCGCCGAGATCGCGACGATCACTTCCTTGTTGTTCTCGCGCGGCTTGTCGGCATCGGCCACGGGCAGGCTGATCTGCAGCTCGGTGAACTTCGAGTAGGTGGTCGACAGCATCAGGAAGATCAGGACGACCAGCAGCACATCGATGAACGGGATCAGGTTGATCTCGGGTTCTTCGGGGTGGTGCTTGCGGAACTTCATCGCCATGGCCCGTCAGCCTGCCTTGCGC
>NZ_JBFUFP010001412.1:0-1134 GCF_056403375.1 Rhizobacter sp. P2_H2 | reverse complement strand
CCTTCGGGTCGTCGAAGGTGGCGTACAGCGCGGTCGGGATGCCGTGGCGCTGCATGAAGTCCTTCGCGAAGGCCTTCGAGCTCTCGAGCTGCGCGGCGGCCTGCGTCGGGCCGAACACGCGCAGCCCGCGCGCGCGGAACTCGTCGACCACGCCGGCCGCGAGCGGCCCCTCGGGGCCGACCACCGTCAGCGCGATCTTCTCGGCCACCGCGAAGTCGGCCAGCGCCTTGACATCGGTGATCGCGACATTCTTCAGCCGCGCGTCGAGCGCGGTCCCCCCGTTGCCCGGCGCGACGTAGACCACCTGCACCTTCGACGATTGCGCGAGCTTCCAGGCCATCGCGTGCTCGCGCCCGCCCGAACCGATCACCAGAACTTTCATGCGTTCACTCTCATTCGCCCAGAACGGCGTTGTGGAAGACATCCTGCGTGTCGTCCAGGTCTTCGATCACGTCGAGCAGCTTCTGCATGCGCTGCGCATCCTCGCCGCTCAGCTCGATGGTGTTCTCGGCGCGCATCGTGACCTCGGCCACGTCTGGCTTCAGCCCCGCGCCCTCGAGCGCCGCCTTGACCGCCTCGAAATCGGGCGGCGCGCACAGCACCTCGATCGCGCCGTCGTCGTCGGTCACCACGTCCTCGGCACCGGCCTCGAGGGCGACTTCCATCACCTTGTCCTCGCTGGTGCCGGGGGCGAACACGAACTGGCCGCAGTGCTTGAACTGGAAGGCCACCGAGCCCTCGGTGCCGAGGTTGCCGCCGTACTTGCTGAAGGCGTGGCGGATCTCGGCGACGGTGCGCACCCGGTTGTCGGTCATGCAGTCGACGATCACCGCGGCGCCGCCGATGCCGTAGCCCTCGTAGCGGATCTCCTCGTAGCTGACGCCCTCGAGGTTGCCGGTGGCCTTGTCGATGTTCTTCTTGACGGTGTCGGCCGGCATGTTGGCGGCCTTGGCCTTCTCGACCGCCAGCCGCAGGCGCGGATTTTCCTTGACGTCGCCGCCGCCCTGGCGTGCGGCGACCATGATCTCGCGGATCACGCGCGTCCAGATCTTGCCGCGCTTTTCATCCTGACGCCCCTTGCGGTGCTGGATGTTGGCCCATTTCGAATGTCCGGCCATGAAGGCTCCTCTGAGG
>NZ_JBFUFP010001411.1:0-1135 GCF_056403375.1 Rhizobacter sp. P2_H2 | reverse complement strand
CGACAATTGGGGGCTCATCCTTCAGACCCGGCCCGCGAAAGCCCGCCGCACCGCCACGGCCGCGGCCCATTGGGCGCCGCGCGCCTGCAGCAAGGCATCCTGCGCACGCAGCTGGCTGCGGTGCACGTCGAGCACGGTGTCCAGCCCGACGAGGCCGGCGTCGAACATCCGCTGGCTGCGGCGCGAGGCGTCGTTGCCGGCGCGCAGGGCCTGCTCCAGCGCGCTGGCGCTGGTGTCGGCAGCCGCCTGCTGCACCAGCGCGATTTCCGCATCGGCCAGGGCGCCGAGCATCGCCTTCTCGTACGCCGCCATGGCCTCCTCGGCCCGCGCTTCGTGGACGGCGATGTTCGAGCGGATGCGGCCCCCATCGAGGATCGGCAGCGACACCGTCAGCCCATAGCCGACGACCAGCGCGKGCGACGCACTCGCCCCGTCGACGGCCAGGCGCTCCTTGCGCCCGGCCCAGTCGAGCTGGATGCGGGGATAGAGGTCGCGCTTGGCCACGCCGAGACGCGCCGCGGCGGCCTCGACGGCGCGCGCCTGCAACTGCACGTCGGGCCGGCGCTCCAGCAGCTCTGCGGGCAGCGGCGCGGCAAGGCCCGCAGCCGGTGCGCCGGTGAAGGCGGCGCTGCCGAGCGCAGCCGTCGTCGAGGGCGCCCCGCCGCACAGCACGGCCAGTTGCCGCAGCCGGCTGCGCTGTGCGCCTTGCAGCTGGGCCGCGGCCGCCTCTTCCTGGCGCAGCTCGGCGAGGAGCCGGTCCGTGTCCAGCACGCTCGATTGACCGGCTTCGAAACGACGCCGCAGCACGTCGACCTGCCGCTGCAGCGTCGCGACGGCGTCCCGGCTCACGGCCTCGCGCTGCGCCAGCGCCTGGATCTCKAACCAGGCCGTGGCCACCTCGGCAGCGATCGCCACGCGCAGGGCCTGGTTCGCCAGCTCGGCGCCCTGCGCATCGCGCCGGGCCGCGGTGCCGGCCATCCCCTTGGCACCGAACAGGTCGAGCTCCCAGCTCGCACGGAAGCCGATCGACGTCACGTCGGCCTTCGGGTCCGCGCTCGAATCGCGCCCGCGGCTCGCAGCGGCCGCCAAGCCGAGCTGCGGCCGGCGATCCGCATCGGCCGCATCGACCCCGGCG
>NZ_JBFUFP010001410.1:0-1136 GCF_056403375.1 Rhizobacter sp. P2_H2 | reverse complement strand
GGGGTTGATGGTGGAGCTGGATTTCGACGACCGGCAGGTCGACCTGATCGCGCAGGGCTACGACCTCGCGCTGCGCGGCGGCCATGCGAGCGATTCGAGCCTGGTGTCGCGGCCGGTCGGCCGGCTCGAGATGGTGCTGGTCGCGACGCCCGCCTACCTGGCCGGCCGCGGCGTGCCGCGCGGCCGTGCCGACCTGCCGGAGCACGATGTCGCGATGGTGCGTTTCCTCAGTGGCCAGGTCTCGCCCTGGACCTTCCGAGAGCCCGACGGCTCGACCGTCGACCTGTGGCCCGAGCGCTGCGTGATGACGATCTCGACCGGCGCCGCGGTGGAGGTGGCGCGCATGGGCCTGGGCATCGTGCAGGTCGGGCTGCCGCAGGCCTGGCCGCTGCTGAAATCAGGGGACCTGAAGGCGCTGCTGGTCGACGAGCACGTCGCGGGCGAGCGCGAACTGGCGCTGCACTACCCGCACCGTGCGTTGATCGCGCCGCGCGTGCGGGCGACGGTCGATCACCTGGTGACGCAGCTGTCGTCGAACGAGGCGCTGCACGTCACGCGCCAGGACGTGCGGCGCTACGCGGCCTGAGCCGCGCTCATCCGGTCACTGGAAGGCGACCTCCGCAAAGCTGCGCAGCTTGCGGCTGTGCAGCTGGTCGACCGTCTGCGCCCGCAGCAGCTCCACCGCCCGYATGCCGATGCGCAGGTGCTGGTCGACGCGCTCGCGGTAGAAGTGGTTGGCCATCCCCGGCAGCTTGATCTCGCCGTGCAGCGGCTTGTCGCTGACGCACAGCAGCGTGCCGTAGGGCACGCGGAAGCGGAAGCCGTTGGCCGCGATCGTCGCGCTCTCCATGTCGAGCGCCACCGCGCGGCTCTGGCTGAAGCGGCGCTCCGGCGTGCGCTGCGGCAGCAGCTCCCAGTTGCGGTTGTCGGTGGAGGCGACCGTGCCGGTGCGCAGGATGCGCTTGAGCTCGTAGCCGGTGAGCTGCGTGATGTCGGCCACCGCCTGCTGCAGCGCGACCTGGATCTCGGCCAGCGGCGGGATCGGCACCCACAGCGGCAGGTCCTCGTCGAGCACGTGGTCCTCGCGCACGTAGCCGTGGGCCAGCACGTAGTCGCCCAGTGCCTGCGTGTTGCGC
>NZ_JBFUFP010001409.1:0-1139 GCF_056403375.1 Rhizobacter sp. P2_H2 | reverse complement strand
CAGCGGCGGCTGCGGATGGGTCTCGTCGAGGTACTCGATGATCGCGAGCGATTGCGACAGCAACGCGTTGTCGTCCTTCAGCACCGGCACCAGCCGCCCGGGCGACAGCGCGGCGAAGGCCGGCTGCGTCTGCTCGTTCTTGACCAGGTGCACCGGCACGTAGTCGTAGGCCAGCCCCTTCAGCGCGAGCGCGACGCGCACGCGGAACGAGGCCGACGACCGGAAGTAGCTGTAGAGCTGCATGCCGTGCACGCCTGTCACAGGACCGCCATCAGCGGGCCACCAGCTGCACTTGCAGGCTGCCGACGCCGTCGACCTTCGCGCTCAGCGTGTCGCCGGTGACGACCGCGGCCACGCCCTCGGGCGTGCCGGTGAAGATCAGGTCGCCGGGGGCCAGCTCCCACAGCCCGGACAGCTGCTCGATGATTTCGGGGATGTTCCAGATCAGCTTGCCGATCACGCTGTGCTGGCGCAGCGTGCCGTTGACCTTCAGCTCGATGCGCGTGTCGGCGCCCACCTGGCAAAGCGCGGCCGGCCGCACCGGGCCGATCGGCGCCGATTCGTCGAAGCCCTTGCCGCTGCACCACGGGCGGCCCAGCTTCTTGGCCTCGCCCTGCAGGTCGCGGCGCGTCATGTCGAGCCCGACGGCATAGCCGTACACATGGTCGAGCGCCTGGGCCGCCGGGATGTTGCGCCCGCCCTTGCCGATCGCGACGACCAGCTCGACCTCGTGGTGCAGGTCCTTGGTGGCGCTCGGGTAGTGCATCTGCCCGGTCGTGCCCTCGGCCACCGGCAGCACCGCGTCGGCCGGCTTCAGGAAGAAGAACGGCGCCTCGCGGCCGGTGTGGCCCATCTCGATCGCATGGTCGACGTAGTTGCGGCCGACGCAGTAGATGCGGCGCACCGGGAAGGTGTCGCCGGGTTGCGCGCCGACGACGGGCACGGAAGGGGTGGCCGGAACCGGCACGACGTGGCTCATGGAAGTCGCTCCGCAGAGAGTCTGTTGGGGGATGGCGGGATGATGCCACGAGGGCTGAAAACTCACGGCTAAACTCCCTGCGATGTTCAAGGCCCGAAGCTTCAAGCACTGCAAGACCTGCGGATCGCCGGTCAGCTACAGCATCCCGCCCGATGACAAC
>NZ_JBFUFP010001408.1:0-1139 GCF_056403375.1 Rhizobacter sp. P2_H2 | reverse complement strand
CGCTGAGCCTGGCCAAGTTCAACCGCATCCTGAAGGTCGACGTGCTGGCACGCACCGCCACCGTGCAGTGCGGCGTGCGCAACCTCGCGATCAGCGAGGCGGCCGCCCCCTACGGGCTGTACTACGCGCCCGACCCGAGCAGCCAGATCGCCTGCACCATCGGCGGCAACGTGGCCGAGAACTCCGGCGGCGTGCACTGCCTGAAGTACGGGCTGACGATCCACAACGTGCTGCGCGTGCGCGGCTTCACCGCGCAGGGCGAGGCGGTGGAGTTCGGCTCCGAGGCGCTCGACGCCGCCGGGCTCGACCTGATGTCGGTGCTGGTCGGCAGCGAGGGCATGCTCGCGGTCGTCACCGAGGTCACCGTGAAGCTGGTGCCCAAGCCGCTGCTCGCGCGCTGCATCATGGCGAGCTTCGACGACATCCGGCAGGCCGGCGACGCGGTCGCCAACGTGATCGCCGCCGGCATCATCCCGGCCGGGCTCGAGATGATGGACAAGCCGATGACGGCCGCCGTCGAGGATTTCGTGCACGCCGGCTACGACCTGAACGCCCAGGCCATCCTGCTGTGCGAGAGCGACGGCACGCCCGAAGAGGTGGCCGAGGAGATCGGCCGCATGCTCGACGTGCTGGCCGGCAGCGGCGCGGCACGCATGGAGGTCAGCAAGGACGAGGCGCAGCGGCTGCGCTTCTGGAGCGGCCGCAAGAACGCCTTCCCGGCGAGCGGGCGCATCAGCCCCGACTACATGTGCATGGATTCGACGATCCCGCGCAAGCGGCTGGCCGACATCCTGCTCGCGATCGGCGAGATGGAGAAGAAGTACGGGCTGCGTTGCGCCAACGTGTTCCATGCCGGCGACGGCAACCTGCACCCGCTGATCCTGTTCGACGCGAACGACCCCGACCAGCTGCACCGCTGCGAGCTGTTCGGCGCCGACATCCTCGAGACCAGCGTCGCGATGGGCGGCTCGGTGACCGGCGAGCACGGCGTGGGCGTCGAGAAGCTGTCGTCGATGTGCGTGCAGTTCTCCGATGCCGAGCGCGAGCAGATGCTGGCCGTCAAGCATGCGTTCGATCCGGCCGGGCTGCTGAACCCCGGCAAGGTGATCCCGACGCTGGTGCGCTGCGCGGAGTACGGC
>NZ_JBFUFP010001407.1:0-1139 GCF_056403375.1 Rhizobacter sp. P2_H2 | reverse complement strand
GCGCTGCCGCTGGGGATCGGCTGGTTCACGGCGCTGGTGGAGCGCGAGCTGGCGCCGAGCCGGGTCAGGGCTGGGCGGTGATGGTCTCGACCTTGATGTCTTCCACGGTCGCGCCGGCGCTGTTGGTGTGGAGGGCGCGGATGATGCCGAATCCCTTGGCGAACCAGAGCGTGGACGGGCCGTCGCCGTTCGCCGCCGCGTCCGCATCCAGCGTCTTCACCCGGCACGCGTCCGTGAAGGTCTTGCCGGCCAGCGTCACCGTTTCGTAGCCCTCGAAGGTCCAGGTCTCCTGCCAGGAAGCCGTTTCGGTGTGGCCCGCAGACGCGCCCGCCAGCACCGTGGTCACCTCGGTGTAGTTCAGCGTCTTGGAGTCGCCGGCCTGCATGGTCAGCGGCAGCGTGAAGCCGTCGGAGCRCACGGCCTTGGCAATGGCGTTGCCGTTGGCGTCGTAGAGGATCCCGCCCAGCAGACGGGTGCCGTTCGCGTCCTGCGACCAGTAGGTCGCGTTGCTGCGGACGGTGGTGGCGTCCGTGAACTCCACGGCAGCGTTGCGTACCGCGCCCTCGAAGGTTTCCTTGGCCATCCGGACGCCGTCGGGGACGCCGCCCGGATCGGTCACGGTGTAGGCCACGCCCTCGGTGATCTCGAAGCAGCCGGCAAAGCTGGCCGCGGCAGGCGTCGTGGGGGTGGTCGTCGCGGCGGGTGTGGAATCGCCGCCGCCGCCGCCGCAGGCGGTCAGCGCCGCGCACAGGGTCGAAGCCAACAGGAAGGACGTGGGCAGGGAGATCTTGGTTTGGGCGGGTGTCATGGGTTTGGAACGTACTGCGTGGAAAGACACCCCGAGCCTACGTGGACGGCTCGCGCCGGGAGCGTGCAGGCTGCCGCCCTTTCGCTCATGAACCAGACGACATTCGCCGTTGCACTACTTTGCGTTGCAGAAACGCACGCGAAGCTCGCGCGGCGCCATGAAAAAGGGCRCCCGCAGGCGCCCCTTGTCGAAAGCCGATCGGCCTCAGTTGGCGGTCGAGAACTTGTAGTCCGTCTTCGACTTCGCGCGGATCTCGTCGCGGAACTTCGCGAGCTTCTGCTGGCCCAGGGCCTGCAGGATCYGCGGCTTCACTTCTTCGATCGACGGGACC
>NZ_JBFUFP010001406.1:0-1141 GCF_056403375.1 Rhizobacter sp. P2_H2 | reverse complement strand
GTCACCAGCATCGTCGTGTCGCACGACGTGGCCGAGACCTTCCTGATCGCCGACCACATCGTCTTCGTCGCCAACGGCAAGATCGCGGCGCAGGGCTCGCCGGCCGAGATGCGTGCGAGCGACGACCCGCTGGTGCAGCAGTTCGTCAACGCGCAGACCGACGGGCCGGTGCGCTTCCACTACCCGGCCGTGTCGGTCGAGGAAGATTTCGGCGCAGGTTCCGGCGCAGGAGCAGCCCGATGAGCTGGTACAACCCCGCCGACATCGGCTTCTCGGTGCGCAGCAAGCTCGCCGGCATCGGCGATGCGGCGCGCCTGTTCTTCCGGCTGGCCGGCCTCGGCAGCGCGAGCTTCGGCCGCCCGCGCCTCGTCAGCGACCAGGTGTTCTTCCTCGGCAACCACTCGCTGTCGATCATCACGGTGTCGGGCCTGTTCGTCGGCTTCGTGCTCGCGCTGCAGGGCTACTACACGCTGCAGCGCTACGGCTCGGCCGAGGCGGTGGGCCTGCTGGTGGCGCTGTCGCTGGTGCGCGAACTCGGCCCGGTCGTCACCGCACTGCTGTTCGCCGGCCGTGCCGGCACCTCGCTGACGGCCGAGATCGGCCTGATGAAGGCCGGCGAGCAGCTCGCCGCGATGGAGATGATGGCGGTCGATCCGGTCAAGCGCGTGCTGGCGCCGCGCTTCTGGGGCGGCGTGATCGCGATGCCATTCCTGGCGGCGGTGTTCAGCGCGGTCGGCATCATCGGCGGCTGGCTGGTCGCGGTGCCGCTGATCGGCATCGACGCCGGCTCGTTCTGGTCGCAGATGCAGGGCGGCGTCGACGTCTGGGCCGATGTCGGCAACGGCGTGATCAAGAGCCTCGTCTTCGGTTTCACCGTCACCTTCATCGCGCTGCTGCAGGGCTACAACTGCAAGCCGACGCCTGAAGGCGTGTCCGCCGCCACCACGCGCACCGTCGTGATGGCTTCGCTTGCAACGCTGGGGCTCGATTTCGTGCTCACGGCCATGATGTTCTCGATTTGAAGAAAGAGGCGACGATGCAGAAATCTCGTCACGATGTGTGGGTGGGCCTGTTCGTGCTGATCGGCGCGGCAGCGGTGTTGTTCCTCGCGTTGAAGGCCGGCAACCTGCTGAGCCTGAAC
>NZ_JBFUFP010001405.1:0-1141 GCF_056403375.1 Rhizobacter sp. P2_H2 | reverse complement strand
CGCCGACATCCGCGCCCGCTTCAACGATGTCGACCTGGTCACGCTGCAGCCCTACCTGCTGAAGGTGGCCGACAAGGGCATCAAACGCGGCACGCTCGACCTCGACCTGCGCGCGAACGTCGTGCGCAACCAGCTGAAGGCGCCCGGCAAGCTGACGCTGACCGGCCTCGAGTTCGCGAGCGACGGTGCGCTCTCCACCTTCGCCGGCGTGCCCCGCCAGGCGGTGCTGGCGGCGATGTCGAAGGACGGCAAGCTCGAGGTGAAGTTCACGCTCGAGGGTCGGCTCGACGACCCGGYCTTCTCGCTGAACGAGAACCTGGCCACCCGCATCGCCTCCGGCATGGCCGAGAGCCTGGGCGTCAGCCTCTCGGGCATGGTCARGGGCCTGGGCGGGATGGTCAAAGGCCTGTTCGGGAAGTGAGCTCGCGGCTGAGCTCGTCGATGCGCTTGTGAGCTTCGGCCAGCGCCGCATCCCGGCGTGCCAGCTCCGCCTGCAGCCGCACCGCCTTGCCGGCGGCCTCGAACGCGGCGGCATCGGCGATCGCGGCCCGCTCCTTCTCGGCCTCGACATTGGCCACCGCGGCGGCCATCGCCTCGCGCAGGCGTTCGTCGAAGACGCGCTGGTCGACGTCGCGCCGGGCCTCGGCCTGCGCCACCTGCCAGAAATGGCGCGCCGCCTGCATCACCGGCTCGGGCACGTCGGGCGGCACGCCGAACGCGCCGGGATCCTTCAGGCGCCCGCCGAGGTGCTGGTACCAGTCGTCCAGCAAGGGGCTGACGGTGTTCGGCGAGCCGCGGCCCAGCTGGCGGCGCACCCGTTCGATCGTCGGGCGCTCGCCGGCGAGCAGCAGCGCGTCGCACGCAGCCCAGACATCCTTGGCGTTGATCCCGGTGGCCATGTTGCGCATCATACAAACGCTGTATCAAACGCAACACTGGAGTGACTGATTCTCAGCCGGCAGTCACCATCTCCCGCTCATCGGCCGGCGCGAAGGCCTGGGTGCGCGGGTCGACCTGGCGCCACACGGTCTCGCCGCCGACGAACACGCGCAGCTCGCCGGTGGCCAGCCGCACCCACGGTTCGGCATCGGTCAGCGGTTCGGTGGCCACCAGCGCCATGCGGTCGTCGACACCGTTCAGG
>NZ_JBFUFP010001404.1:0-1142 GCF_056403375.1 Rhizobacter sp. P2_H2 | reverse complement strand
ATTCGAGCGCGCGCGTCACCGACGGCGCATAGTCGCTGACCGCGCGCATCACGTTGATCGCGAGCAACCCGCGCCCGCCGGAGAGTTCGCGCGCCGCGCGGATCTCGCGCTCGATCGCGACCAGGTTGGCCGCGTTGATCGCCAGCTTGGCCGCCTCGGTGGCCGCGGGGCCGGGCGGCAGGTCCGGCGTGAGCGCCATCAGGTCCGGGTGATGCCGCCGCAGGTCGACCGACGACAGCGTGCCCATCGCACCGAAGCCCGCCACCGTGCCCGCGAGCCGGTGCGCCGACACGCCGACGCCCATGCCGCCCTGCACGATCGGCAGCAGCGTGCGGCCGCCCAGCTGCAGCGGCGCGAGACCGCCGCGCACGGCCTCCTCCATCAAGGCGGCGGGCAGGGCAGGTCGATCGGTGGACTCGGTCATCGGGCAGGCGGGCATCGGGTGCCGCGGGAGGGTCTCGGTGGCGCGCACCATAGCAACGGTCCGTGCGGACCGCCTTGCGCCGGATCAAGCCGCTACAGCGCCTCGTCGCGGTAGGCCAGGTGCAGCGCGCCGTTGGACGCGTGGATGCGCTCGTTGCCGATCATCAGCGCCGCCGAATGCGCGTCGCGCAGGTGCCGCGCGATGCTGTACGGCGAATCGTTGCGGTAGCCGCTGGTGCCGGTGATGCGCAGCGCGTCGGTGCAGATCTCGGCCACCAGCTCCGAGGCCGCGAGCTTCAGGTGGTTCAGCTGGATCGCGCAGGCCACCGAGCCGAGCTCCTGCGCGCCGGCATCGGCTGTCGCGCACATCGCGTCGTAGCGGTGCGCCCAGTCGCGCACCTGCACGCGCATCAACTGCAGCTTGGCCGACACCGCGCTCAGCCGCGCTGCCGTCGGCGGCGTGCCGCCCAGGCGCCGCCCGGTGTCGCGCACGAAGGCGCGCGCCCGCGCCACCGCATCGGTCGCGATGCCCAGCCACGCCGAGCCCCACAGGATGTGCGCCCACGGCACCATGGTCTGCGCATTGATCTCGGCGAACGGCGCCGGCACGATCTGCGCCGCGTCGAACCGCGCGCTCACGGTATAGCCCGGGCTGCAGGTGCCGCGCATGCCCATCGCGTCCCAGGTGCCCAGCCGCTCCATCCCGCACTGTCTCTTGT
>NZ_JBFUFP010001403.1:0-1142 GCF_056403375.1 Rhizobacter sp. P2_H2 | reverse complement strand
GTCCAGTTCCTGCTGGACAATTGGGTGCTCGCCCACCAGCTCGTCGTGTAGGTGATCACGGCGGTCGTGCTGTCGATCGGGTAGGCACCCAGGTCACCGGTCCAGCCGCTGACGTTGTAGCTGGTCGCGTAGACCTTGCCGTTGCTTCGTGTCAGGTTGGCTGAACCGACACTGGCGCTGGCCTCCCCGGCGCGTTGTGACCGGATCGAGTCGAAGGCGGCCTGCATGGCGTCGGCGGTCGCATCGGGTGTTGTTGCGAGAAACATCTCGCCGCGGCCGTTGATCGTCGCATGCCACAGCTCGTCGATCGCAGATGCATTGGCACCGGCAGTGCCGAAGGTGGTTGCCGGCCAGAAGCTGGCGGGGGAGGCCGTGGTCGGTGCCGCAGTAGCCGGCCACAGGTTGCCCTTGGACCCGATCGACACCGCATAGGTCGTCATGTGCAGGTTCGGATTTGCATCGCTGTCGGAGGTCGGCACCCTGCCCGTCGACATCGCGGGACGCAGGTTATTCGTGTAGTAGGACAGGGCCAGGTCGGCGAGCGTGCCAGCGTAGGTCGTGGCAAACGGCGGGCGATTGTTGCCATACAACGAGGCGTCGTAGCTCGGGGCGGCAGCGGCTGCATCGTCGGCATAGCCGTCGGTGGCAATCAGTGCGGCGTTGCGTTGGCACGCGTACCCCACGATCGTGCTGCCGCTGAATTGCTGGCCGATGTACCTCAGCACCTTGCGCGTCGGCGTCGAACTGCTCGCGTTGCTTCGGTAGAAGGGAGCGAGTGCAGCTTGATAGCCGGTGCTCGGTGTGGTTGAGTCCATGTCGTACATCGTCGGAGCGATTAGACCCGTGCCTGCGACCTGATTCGAGAAGGAGACGGTGCCGAGGTTGATGCCGTCGATGCGCTGCAGGATCTTGCCCATCGAGGCCGCCAAGGTCAGCTTGCGTTTTCGGTAGTACTGGAACCAGTTGGCAAAGTTCTGCAATTCGTCGGCATAGCTGCGCCCCGATGGGAAGGTGTTGCCGGACTTGATTTCATACCGCTTCAATKTCCCGCCGTCGTAAGCGGTGGCACAGGTCGGGTCATTCGCGGACACGGTGCAGACTTCAGGGACCCAGAAGGTGGCCGGGTAGTAGCTGAAGGAGAC
>NZ_JBFUFP010001402.1:0-1143 GCF_056403375.1 Rhizobacter sp. P2_H2 | reverse complement strand
CCCGCCAGCTGGTGCGGCGCAAGACCGAGCTCACTGCGCTGATCAAGGACCTGGTCGCCCAGCAGCGGCTGCAGTGGCAGGCACGCCAGCTCGCGGTGCTGGTGGAGGGCGAGCCGCTCGTCGCCGAGGTCGATGCCGACAAGCTCGGCGCGGCGCTGGGTAACCTTTTGTCGAACGCGATACGCTTCAGCCCCGCGGGCGCTACCATCCGTTTTTCCGTGACCCGCGTGCCCGGCCGTGCCTGCATCGACATCGTCGACCAGGGCCCGGGCGTTGCGGCGGCCGACCGGGCGCGCGTGTTCGAGCCCTTCTACCGCGGCGAACGCCAGCCGGGCGACGCGGTGCGCGGCAGCGGCATCGGGCTGTCCATCGTGCACGAGTACGTCACGGCCCACGGCGGCCAGGTCGAACTGATGGACGACGGCGGCCCCGGCGGCGCTCACTTTCACATCGAATTGCCCCATGCGCGTTAGTCCTGCCCTCCGTTGCGCTCCCGCCTGGCTCGGCACGTTGCTGCTGGCGGCCTGCGTGACGCCGCCCGCCGAACTGCCGCCACCCGCGCCCGCCGCCTCGGCGCCGGTGCTCGCCCCGGCCCCGGCCGCGTCGGCCGTCGTGATCCTGGTGCCGGCGCCGGTCGAGCCGGCCGACCAGGTGTCGCGGCAGATCCTCGGCTACCACGAGCAACTGCGTCAGATGTCGGCGGCCGACCTCGGCAACGAGATCACGCGCCTGAACGCGATCGTCAGCGCGAACAGCGCCGCGGCGCCGACCGGCGCGGTGCTCGAACTGGCGCTCGCGCTCTCGCAGCAGCACAACGGCGGCGACGTGGCACGCGCGCAGCAGCTGCTCGAATCGGTCGTGAAGGCCGGTGCCGCCGAACTGCAGCCGTGGCAGCCGATGGCGCGCCTGCTGCTCGCGCGCATCGCCGAGCAGCGCCGGCTGGAAGACGCGTTCAACCGCGAGGCCACGCAGCGCCGCGAGCAGCAGCGCACGCTGCAGCAGCTCAACGAGAAGCTCGAGGCGCTGAAGGCGATCGAGCGCAGCATGACGACCCGCCCCGGGCCGGGCGCGAGCGCGGTGCCGGTGACGCCGCTGCCGGCGCCGGCCGCCGCCTCCGCCCCCGCGGCACCGAAGGCGCCCTGA
>NZ_JBFUFP010001401.1:0-1146 GCF_056403375.1 Rhizobacter sp. P2_H2 | reverse complement strand
GGTGGAAGGCCATGCGCTGCGCGGATTTCTGCCCGACGCCGGGCAGGCGGCGCAGCGCCTCGATCAATCCGTCGAGTGCAGGTTCGGCCACTGGATCAGAACGGGAACTTCATGCCCGGCGGCAGCGGCATGCCGGCCGTCAGCTTGCCCATCTTCTCCTGCGAGACCTCTTCGGCGCGGCGGATGCCGTCGTTGAAGGCGGCAGCCACCAGGTCTTCGAGCATGTCCTTGTCGTCGGCAAGCAGGCTCGGATCGATCACGATGCGCTTCACGTCGTGCTTGCAGGTCATCGTGACCTTCACGAGGCCGGCGCCGGACTGGCCTTCGACCTCGATGTGGGCGAGTTCTTCCTGCGCCTTCTTCAGGTTGTCCTGCATCGCCTGGGCCTGCTTCATCAGGCCGGCGAGTTGGTTCTTCATCATGGTGAGGGGTCCTCGGGTTTCAGTGGGGTTTGACCGAGCCGGGCACGATGCGTGCGGTCTTGAACTGCTGCATCAGCGCTTGCACCAGCGGGTCGTTGTGGATGATCTGTTCGGCTTCGGCCTGGCGGCGCGCGCGCTCGGCGGCGGCTCGCAGGGCCGGTGAATCTGCCGGCACGCCGGGTTCGACCTCGAGCCGCACCGGGCGGCCCAGCTGCGTGACGAGTGCCGCCTGCAGCTTGGTGCGCTGCACCTCGGCGCGCAGCGTCTCGCGCTCGACGCGCAGGCGCCAGACGACCTCGGCGCCCTGCTCGTCGAGTGCGACGCACTGGCCTTGCAGGGCCAACTCGCGCACCAGCGCGCCGATGGCGTTGGCCTGCACCATCTGCACGACCAGCTCGTTCCAGCGGTCGCCGAGCGGCGTGCGCTCGAAGGCCGGCACGGCGGGTGCGGCCATCGGCACCGGGACGGGCGCGGACGGCGCTGCTGCGGCGCGTGCGGGCGGCTCGTCGTCGAGGTCGGGCATCGACGAGGCTGATGCGCCGGAAGGCTCGTCGTCGAACGGCACGTCGAGCCAGGGCGGGGGTTCGTCGTTGCGGGCGGCGGGGCGGGCCGCTGGTGGCGTGGCCGGTGATGTGGAGACAGGCGGCTTGGCAACAGGCGGCGGCGCAGGAACCGGCCGCACAGGCGGCGCCGCGACCACCGGCGGCGGGCGGCGCACCGGTGC
>NZ_JBFUFP010001400.1:0-1146 GCF_056403375.1 Rhizobacter sp. P2_H2 | reverse complement strand
GCAGGTCTCGGTGCCGGTGGACTGGAACTTCGAGAGGTCCAACAGGGGTTGCGACATGGTTCGGTTCCCGTTTCCCTTTACTTCGCCGCGCGCAGCGTGTCGACGAGTTCGTCGAGGCGCTGTTCGCTCATGAAGCTGCACATCTGGCGGTCGTTGACCAGCATCACCGGCGCGTCGGCGCAGGCACCCAGGCATTCGCTCTTCTGCACGGTGAAGAGCCCGTCGGCGGTGGTGCCGCCCTCTTCCACACCGAGCCGGCCGCACAGGTGCTCGAGCGCGGTCTGGCCGCTGCGCAGCTGGCACGGCAGGTTGGTGCAGACGTTGAGCTTGAACTTGCCCAGCGGCTGCTGGTTGTACATGTTGTAGAAGGTCGTCACCTCGTGCACCGCGATCGGCGGCATGCCGAGGTACTCGGCGATCAGCTTCTCGCTGTCGGCCGAGACGAAGCCCTGCTCCTGCTGCACGATGGCCAGGCAGGCCATCACGGCGGACTGCTTCTGGTCGGCGGGGTACTTGGCCACTTCGCGGTCGAAGCGGACGCGGGTCGATTCCGAAATCATCGGTCGATCTCTCCAAACACGATGTCCATGGTGCCGATCACGGCAACGGCGTCGGCGATCATGTGGCCGCGCGCCATCTCGTCGAGCGCAGCCAGGTGCGCGAAGCCGGGGGCGCGGATCTTCAGGCGGTACGGCTTGTTCGCACCGTCGCTGACGATGTAGATGCCGAACTCGCCCTTCGGGTGCTCCACCGCCGCGTAGGCCTCGCCCTCGGGCACGTGGAAGCCTTCGGTGAAGAGCTTGAAGTGGTGGATCAGCTCTTCCATGCTGGACTTCATGTCCACGCGTCCGGGCGGCGCGACCTTGTGGTTCGCGGTGATCACCGGGCCGGCGCCTTTTGCCGAGTCTGCGCGCAGCCAATCGACGCACTGCTGGACGATGCGGTTGGCCTGGCGCATCTCCTCGACGCGCACCAGGTAGCGGTCGTAGGTGTCGCCGTTGACGCCGACCGGCACGTCGAAGTCCATCTTGTCGTAGACGTCGTAGGGCTGCTTCTTGCGCAGGTCCCAGGCGATGCCCGAGCCGCGCAGCATCGCGCCGCTGAAGCCCAGGTTCAGCGCGCGCTCGGGGCTCACGACGCCGATGC
>NZ_JBFUFP010001399.1:0-1148 GCF_056403375.1 Rhizobacter sp. P2_H2 | reverse complement strand
CTGCAGCGCCGCCGCGCAGCGCTGACGGTGCCGCCTGTCGCGCCCGATTGAGTCGACCGCCTGGAGATTGCAATGGACGTAACTGGCGTAACCTGAGAGACTGACGAGACCAGGAACACTCCCCGGCCCGAAAAGTTGCCATGGCCCCCATTTCATCCCGCAAGCAGGCGAAATCTGCCAAGTCCTCCCGCACCGCAAAGAGCGGGACTGGAAGTGTCTCCGTGCCGCTGGTCATTGATCTTTCGACCTGGAGCATCCTGGACGCTGAGCTCGCGAATACCCCAGACGTTCAGCAGTTCGACTCCGTCCACCCACTGAGTCCAGGTCTTGCGCGCTCCGTGTTTGAGAAGACCCTCGAGTCTCTGAAGGAGGTCCAGCAGCAACAGGTTGGAGAACTGTCCGCGGGGCAGTTCATCCGGCAGGTCGCCGAGACTCTGGCCGACAAGGCAGATGGGGGAACCCGAGAAGTGCCCGTCATCGAAGGCTGGCAACAGCTTCTGGAACGAGGGCTGAAGAGCAGGACGGCGCTGCTGAAGTCCAAGGAATTCAAGTCGACTTCGCAAGCCAGCGATCTTCTGGGCATTGGAGAGCACGCTGTGCGCAAGCGAGTCAAAGAGCAGAAGTTGTTTGCTTTGCGGACGCCGGGTGACGGAGGGCACCGCATCCCCGCGTGGGCACTCGACCCCAAGGTCACTGGTGCGACAACGGCTGCGCTTCTCGCGCAGGCTCGGTCCGCGGACGAATGGCACATCTACCACTTCATGTCCACGCCAAACGGCAGCTTGAACGGACTTCGGCCTTTCGAGTGCCTGATGTCCAACGAAAACCTGCCTCGGGCCAAGGTTCTTGCCAAGGATGAGCTCATCGCCTACCTGAATCTGTCCGCTGGTTCTTCCTTGTTGGAGCCCGTCAGGCGAGCGTTGGAAAGAGAACTCACCGAAGGTCAGGAGACATGAGCGGTCCCTTCCCGGTGCTTGATCCGGCCTTCGTTCTTGCCGTCGAGACGGCCACCAGGGAGACTTTCCATCGGGTCTATTGGTTTGGACAGAACCCGATGAAGCCGAGTGTGGCGGGGGGCAATCGCTATGACTGTCCTGCTGCGCTGCCGCCTTCCGATCAGTTTGGGGTTCTCTACCTCGGCTACGACC
>NZ_JBFUFP010001398.1:0-1149 GCF_056403375.1 Rhizobacter sp. P2_H2 | reverse complement strand
AGCTGATGATGACCGGCGACGAGATCCTCGATGCCGGCGTGCAGGTGATGGCGCAGCCGCCGGGCAAGAAGAACAGCACGATCCACCTGCTCTCGGGCGGCGAGAAGGCGCTCACCGCGATCGCGCTGGTGTTCGCGATCTTCCAGCTGAACCCGGCGCCGTTCTGCCTGCTCGACGAGGTCGACGCGCCGCTGGACGATGCCAACACCGAGCGCTACGCGAAGCTCGTGAAGCAGATGTCCGAGGGCACGCAGTTCCTGTTCATCAGCCACAACAAGATCGCGATGGAGATGGCCGAGCAGCTGATCGGCGTGACGATGCAGGAGCAGGGCGTCTCGCGCATCGTCGCGGTCGACATGGAAGCGGCCGTCAGCCTGGCCGAGGCCGCCTGATGGCAAGCGCGCTGCCGGCCGAGCGCCGGGCCGCTCCCAAGCCGGCCGGCATCCCCTCGGGGGATCGGCGAATGTACCCATTCGACGAGGGGCTCCATTGAGCACGCTGACCGTCTCGCTGGCCGCGCTGGGCGGCGTCGTGCTGGCCGGCGTGATTGCGCACGGTGCATGGCAGGCGCGCAAGGCGGGCCCGCGGAGGCCGATGGAGGCGTTGCCGCCGCCGGGGTCCACCGTGTCCGCTGACCGCGAGCTCACCGAACCGCGCGAGCCGGTGTTCGGCGAGCCGCAGCCGGTCTCCGCGGGCCACGATCCTTCTGCGCGCATCGACCTCGGCAGCGCGCTGCAGCCGCCGCCGGTGCGCCGCACCAGCGTGCGCATCGATGCGCTGATCGACGCGATCGCGACGCTGACGCTCGAGTCCCCCGTCAGTGCCGAATCGGTGCTGCCGCACCTGCCGCCGACGCGCCGCGCCGGCAGCAAGCCGTTCCTGATCGAGGGCCTGAATGCCGACAGCGGCGAGTGGGAGCCGCCCACCGCCGGCCAGCGCTATGGCGAATTCCAGGCCGGGCTGCAACTGGCCAACCGGATGGGCGCGGTCAACGAGATCGAGTACTCGGAGTTCGTGCAGAAGCTGCAGGCCTTCGCCGAATCGATCGGCGCGATGGCCGATTTCCCCGACATGCTCGATGCGGTCGCCCGGGCGCGCGAGCTCGATGCCTTCGCCGGTGCGCACGATGCGCAGCTCGCGGTGCACCTG
>NZ_JBFUFP010001397.1:0-1154 GCF_056403375.1 Rhizobacter sp. P2_H2 | reverse complement strand
CTCCAGGTCCTTGCCGGGGATCGGCAGGATGAACGGGTTCGAGCCGGTCGTGACCAGCAGCCGGTCATAGCGCTCCTCGGTGCCGTCGGCCGCGCGCACGACGCGGTTGCGCCGGTCCACGTCGACCACCTTCTTGCCCAGGTGCAGCGTGATGCCGTGCTCCTCGTACCAGCTCAGCGGGTTCAGCACGATCTCGTCGAGCGTCTGCTCGCCGGCCAGCACCGGGCTCAGCAGGATGCGGTTGTAGTTCGGGTGCGGCTCGGCCCCGAAGACGGTGATGTCATACAGGTCGGGCGCGATCTTCAGCAGTTCCTCCAGCGTGCGCACCCCGGCCATGCCRTTGCCSACCATCACSAGTTTCATCTTCTTCATCACACGCTCCAGTTCCAGCCGCTTGCGCAGCGATAAAAGCAAAGGGGGTGCCAACGGGATACGCGCTACGCTCGCGGACCATGTGCCCGCCGGGCCGCCCCAAGGGCACATACCGGCGTGCGTAGCACGAAGGTTTCCTGATGAGCTTTGACGTCGAGATCGGCCACTTCAGCCTCGCGGGCCCGCGTCCGCGCAACGAGGACTTCGCCGCCTGCCTGGTGCCCGAGGGCGACGACGCCGCGCGCGGGCTGATCGCGGCGATCGCCGACGGCGTGTCGTCCGGCGGCCTCGGCCTCGAAGCGGCGCAGACCACCGCGATGAGCGTCGTGCAGGACTACTTCGCGGCGCCCGACACCTGGCATGCCACCGCCATCCTCGACCGCGTGATCGCCGCGCAGAACCGCTGGCTGGTCGACCACAACCGGCGCCGCCAGCGCAGCGCGCACGACGCGATGGGCATGACGACGCTGACCGCCCTCGTGCTGCGCGGCCACGGCTTCACGCTGGCGCACGTGGGCGACACCCGCGCCCACCTGCTGCGTGGCGATGAGCTGGTACAGCTGACGCAGGACCACGGCTTCGACCACCCCGACCAGCGCGGCCGCCTGACCCGCGCGATCGGCCTGGACGACGGCGTGCGCGTCGACTACCTGCAGGCCGAGCTGCAGACCGGCGACCTGTTCGTGTTGACCACCGACGGCGTGCACGGCCAGCTCGCGCCGCGCCGCCTGGCGGCGCTGGCGCGCGAGGGCTCGGCCCGCGACGCCGCCGAGGCGCTGGTG
>NZ_JBFUFP010001396.1:0-1160 GCF_056403375.1 Rhizobacter sp. P2_H2 | reverse complement strand
AACACCGCCGCGATCGGCCTGCAAGGCCCGATGTTCAACCAGTCGACCTGCTTCGGCTGCCACATCAACAACGGCCGCAGCCTGGCCCCCACCGTCGTCAACCAGAAGGTCGACACGATGGCGGTGCGCACGGCAGCCGTCGATGCGAACGGGCAGCAGCTGCCGCACCCGATGTACGGCCTGGGCGCGCAGATGAACGCCAAGGGATCGACCGACGGCGTGCGTCGTGACTGGGGCACCGCGGTGCACGTGTCGAAGTTCGAGCTGAAAACCGTGACGCTGGCCGACGGCAGCTCGGTGGAGCTGAGCAAGCCGGTGGTGAGCTTCGACGGCCCGACGCCGGACGTGTTCTCGGTGCGCAGCGCCCAGCCGGTGATCGGCATGGGCCTGCTCGAGGCGATCCCGGACGCCGACATCATTGCGCGTGCCAGGACGGCTCCGGATGCCGACGGCGTCCAGGGCATCGCGAACTACGCGTATGACCCGGAGACCGGCAAGGTGCGCCTGGGCCGCTACGGCTGGAAGGCCTCGAAGGTCAGCCTGCGCCACCAGGCGTCGGCGGCCGCGCTGCTGGACATGTCGGTCACCTCGCCGGTGTACCCGAACCGCGACTGCCTGTATGGCCCGGCGAAGTGCAGCACCGCGAACCGCGTCGACCCCGGCCTGACAGAAGAGGCGCTGACGCTGCTGGAACGCTACGTGGCCCTGCTGGCCGTGCCGGCGCAACGCAGCCTGGCGAGCGGCTACCCGAAGGGTGTATCGCCGCTGGCCGCGCTGAACCCGGACGTCGACAAGATCGCCGCCGGCGCGACGGTGTTCAACACCATCAAGTGCTCGACCTGCCACGTACCGTCGATGACGACCGGCACCACCAGCGAGTTCCAGGAAGCGCGCGGCCAGAAGATCAAGCCCTACACCGACATGCTGCTGCATGACATGGGCTCCGATCTGGCCGACGGCCTGACCGAAGGCCTGGCCACCGGCAGCATGTGGCGCACCTCGGCCCTGTGGGGCATCGGCTACACCGAACTGGTCGCCGGCAAGGACGTGAAGGTCGGCTACCTGCACGACAGCCGCGCCCGCACGCTGACCGAAGCCATCGTGTGGMACGGCGGTGAAGGCAAGGCCAGCCGCGATCGCTTCATCGCGCTGAGCAAGAC
>NZ_JBFUFP010001395.1:0-1161 GCF_056403375.1 Rhizobacter sp. P2_H2 | reverse complement strand
AACAAGTACATGCTGGGCGACGACTTCTCGATGCTCGACGTGGCCATCGCACCGCTGCTGTGGCGCCTGGACTACTACGGCATCGACATGTCGAAGAACGCGGTGCCGCTGCTGAAGTACGCCGAGCGCATCTTCTCGCGCCCGGCCTACATCGAGGCGCTGACGCCGTCCGAGAAGGTGATGCGCAAGTAAGGCGCGGATCCAGCATGGCCTCCACTCCGACGGCACCGGGCAACGCCGGCTCCTCGACCCGGCCGTACCTGATCCGTGCGCTGCACGACTGGTGCACCGACAACGGCTTCACGCCGTACCTGGCGGTGTTCGTCGGCCGCGGCGTGCAGGTGCCGGCCGAGTACGTGAAGAACAACGAGATCGTGCTCAACGTCAGCTTCGAGGCCACGACGGCCCTGCAGCTCGGCAACGAGATGATCGAGTTCAAGGCACGTTTCGGCGGCATTGCGCGCGAGATCGCGGTGCCGGTGGACCACGTCATCGCGATCTATGCGCGCGAGAACGGGCAGGGCATGGCGTTCCCGATGCCCAGCGAATCGGCGGCCGAGACGGCCGGCGAGTCGGATGACGGCGCGCCGGCCGATCGCCCCGCGGGTGGCGGCCTGCGATTGGCCACCACCGAAGGCCATGCCGAGCCGGCCGTTGCCACGCCGGCCCGCGAGTCGGATGAAGACAAGCCGCCCGAACCTCCTGCTGGCGGTGGCGGGCCGCGTCCGGCGCTCAAGCGCATCAAATAGAATCCCCGCCTCAAGCCCTTGTAGCTCAGCTGGTAGAGCAGCGGTTTTGTAAACCGAAGGTCGCGGGTTCGATTCCTGCCGGGGGCACCATCCATCAACCACCTGACACACGTCAGGCCTCAGGTTGATTGAACCTTCACCCGTATTGCAGTAACCTGCCAGCCCCGGGCGTGGAGTGTCTGCTCCATCCGGGGCAGCAGCTGGCGCAGCTTGGAGGCGACCGCAGAGTTGGCCGCAAGCAGAGACCAGCCCTCATCGTCGACCGGCCCGGGCTTCACATGCAGGGCCAGTGTGGGCGGCAGACAGTTTCGTACCGCATCGAAGCGTGCATTCGACTCCTGCAGCAGCCGCTGCAAGTGAGCCAGAGGCGCACTTCGGCTCAGGGCCTCTTCGATGCGCAAGGCGTTGGGGG
>NZ_JBFUFP010001394.1:0-1164 GCF_056403375.1 Rhizobacter sp. P2_H2 | reverse complement strand
GACCAGTGCGGCGTCCCAGTCAAGTTCAGCCGCCAAGGCCAGCGAGACACCGTGCTTGGCGTTGTTCTCGCGGTCCTTGGACGGATCGAACTCGATTCGCATCATTTACTGTAGCTACAGTAAATATGAATGTCAAACGGATTTCTCATCGGATGACCGAGCATTCGGGCCGCTCGCCGACCCGCCATCGGCGACCTGCTCGCGCAGGGCATCACCGACGCGTCGGTTTTCTACAAGATCGCCCGGCAGCGTTGCGAGACAGTGAAGGCCTCCCCACTGACCACCACCAGGAGCCACGATGAACACCACGAACACCACGATCCGCCCGTTCCGCATCGAGATCGCGCAAGCGCAGATCCTCGACCTGCAGCGCCGCCTCGCGGCCACGCGCTGGCCGCAACCGGTGGACCCGGGCTTCGGCCATGGCCAGTCGCTGGCGCTGGTGCGCGAGCTGGCCGCGTACTGGGCCGACGGATTCGACTGGCGCGCACAAGAGGCGCGCTTGAACCGCCATCCGCAGTTCATCACCGAGATCGACGGCCAGACCGTCCACTTCATCCACGTGAAGTCGAAGGAGCCCAACGCCTTCCCGTTGATCCTGACGCATGGCTGGCCCAGCTCGCCGGCAGAGTACCTGGACCTGATCGGCCCGCTCACCGACCCGCGCGGCCACGGCCTCGATGCGTCGATCGCGTTCGACCTGGTGATCCCGTCGGTGCCGGGCATGGGGCTGTCGTCGCCGCTCGCCGCCACCGGCTGGGACGCGGCCCGCACCGCGGCGGCCTGGGACACGCTGATGAAGCGCCTGGGCTACACCCGCTATGGCGCGCAAGGCGGCGACGTGGGCGCGCTGATCGCGCGCGAGCTGGGCATCCTCGCGCCCGCGGGCCTGGCCGGCGTCCACCTGCAGCAGGTGTTCGCCTTCCCCAACGGCAGCCCCGGCGAGATGGACGGGCTGTCCGCGTTCGAGATGGAAGGCTTCAAGACCCTGGAGTACTTCCGCAAGTACGCCGGCTACGTCGACATCCAGTCCAAGCGCCCCGGCACGCTGGCCTACGGGCTGGTCGATTCGCCGGTCGCCCTGCTGTCATGGAATGCCGAGCTGTTCTTCGGCTTCGAAGGGGAACGCGTCGCCGAGGTCGACCGCGATCGCTTCCTGACGCA
>NZ_JBFUFP010001393.1:0-1167 GCF_056403375.1 Rhizobacter sp. P2_H2 | reverse complement strand
GTTCCTCTCCGTCTGAGTCATTTCCCCGAACACACACATTCACAGGAGCACGCCATGCCCGACACCCTGATCAAGGTCGACCTGAAGCAATCGCCGTACGAGAACGAGCAGGTCCACAACCGCTGGCATCCGGACATCCCGATGGCCTGCTGGATCAAGCCGGGCGACGACTTCGTGCTCGAGACCTACGACTGGACGGGCGGCTTCATCCAGAACAACGACAGCGCCGACGATGTGCGCGACATCGATCTGTCGATCGTGCACTTCCTGTCGGGCCCGGTCGGCGTGCACGGCGCCGAACCGGGCGACCTGCTGGTGGTCGACCTGCTGGACATCGGCGCCAAGGCCGACAGCCTGTGGGGTTTCAACGGCTTCTTCTCGAAGAACAACGGCGGCGGCTTCCTGACCGACCACTTCCCGTTCGCGCAGAAGTCGATCTGGGACATCCAGGGCATGTTCACGAAATCGCGTCACGTGCCGGGTGTCAACTACGCCGGGCTGATCCACCCGGGGCTGATCGGCTGCCTGCCGGACCCGTCGCTGCTCGAGAAGTGGAACGAGCGCGAGGTCGGCCTGATCGCGACCGAGCCCGACCGCGTGCCGCCGCTGGCCAATCCGCCGTTCGCGGCCACCGCCCACATGGGCAAGCTGGGCGGTGACGCGAAGGCCAAGGCGGCGGCCGAGGGGGCTCGTACCGTGCCGCCGCGCGAGCACGGCGGCAACTGCGACATCAAGGACCTGTCGCGCGGCTCGAAGATCTACTTCCCGGTGTACGTGAAGGGCGCCGGCCTGTCGGTGGGCGACCTGCACTTCAGCCAGGGCGACGGCGAGATCACCTTCTGCGGCGCGATCGAGATGGCCGGCTGGGTGCACATGAAGGTCGAGGTGATCAAGGGCGGCATGGCGATGTACGGCATCAGGAACCCGATCTTCCGGCCCAGCCCGATCACGCCGCACTACAACGACTACCTGATCTTCGAGGGCATCTCGGTCGACGAGGCCGGCAAGCAGCACTACCTGGACGTCAACGTCGCGTACCGGCAGGCCTGCCTGAACGCGATCGAGTACCTGACGAAGTTCGGCTACTCGAAGGCGCAGGCCTACTCGATCCTCGGCACGGCGCCGGCACATCCCGCTCGGCCATGCGCCGCAGCGCATCGAAGGGCC
>NZ_JBFUFP010001392.1:0-1167 GCF_056403375.1 Rhizobacter sp. P2_H2 | reverse complement strand
CGCCCCAGATCGCGGCGAGCCCGGTCAGTTCGATCCCGTCGGCGCGCTTCAAGACGTGGCCTCGCGCAGGCCCGGGACCCCGTCAGCGCCTTCGAGCTGCAGCAGCGCCTGCTTGCGGTGCAGCCCGCCGGCATAGCCGGTGAGGCTGCCGTCGTGGCCGAGCACGCGGTGGCACGGCACGATCACCGACACCGGGTTGCGCCCGACCGCCGCACCGACCGCGCGCACCGCCTGCGGCGCGCCGACCTCGCGTGCGATCGCCGCATAGGTGCAGGTGCCGCCGGCCGGGATGCGCAGCAGCGCCTGCCAGACGATCTGCTGGAACGGCGTGCCCTGCAGGTCCAGCGGCAGCTCGAACTGCGTGCGCCGGCCGGCGAAGTAGTCGCGCAGCTGCTGCGCGGCTTCTTTCAGCAACGGGTCATCGGGGTCGTGCGGCACGGTGGGCAGGTCGCCCGGATGCGCCTTCTGGCCGTCGAACCACATGCCGGCCACGCCGTTCGCGGTGCGCGCGAGCAGCATCGGGCCGAGCGGCGAATCGAATGCGGCCTGCGCTACGCAGACGGCCTGCAGGCGGCGCGACAGGGTAGCGGGCGTGCTGGAAGTGTTCATGGTGTTGCTCCGGAAGAGGAAGGAACAGGTGAAGAGAGAGCTGGAGGAACGGGTGCCAGGCTGTTCCACAACCTGAGCACCGCATACGAGCGCCACGGCCGCCAGGCCTCGGCGCGGGCATCGGCCTCGCGCTGGTTCTGCGTGCCGAACAGGGCCTTCATCGCGTTCAGCACCGCCACGTCCTTCGGCGGGAAGGCATCGGGCCAGCCGAGCGCGCGCATCGCGAGGTAGTGCGCCGTCCACGGGCCGATGCCGGGCAGCTCGGCCAGTGCGCTCATCAGCGCCTCGGGCTGGTGGGGCAGCGCGAGCAGCCGGGTCAGCTCGGGCCAGGCGTTGGCGAGCGCCTGGATCGCGCCGACGCGGCTGCGGATGATGCCGAGCTCGGCGATGCGCTCCAACGGTGCTCCAGCGAGCGCGGCCGGTGACGGGAAGCAGCGCGCCACGTCATCCCACGGCGTCGCGACCGGCTCGCCGAAGCGCTCGATCAGCCGCCGCGCCAGCGTGCGCGCCGCGGCCACCGTGACCTGCTGGCCGAGCACTGCGCGCACCGCCATCTCG
>NZ_JBFUFP010001391.1:0-1168 GCF_056403375.1 Rhizobacter sp. P2_H2 | reverse complement strand
CTTCCACTCCCATCTCGACCTCTACCAAGACGGACTGGCGCTGGCGCGTGAGGTCAACGAGCGCAACGAGTTCACTCTTGTCGTGACCACCAGTCCCCGCGCCTACACTGCCACCTCGCGGGTGTTCTCAGGCCTGCAGAACATCAAGGTGGGCCTGGGGCTGCATCCAGAAGTGGCGGAGGCGAAAGCCAAGGAGGTCGATGCACTCGTCGGAGGCGTGGCTGGAGCACGATTCATCGGCGAAGTTGGCCTGGATGGATCGCCTCGATTCCGAACGAGCCTTGCTCTGCAGGAACGCATCTTTCGAGCAGTCCTTGCCGAGTGCACTCGTCAGGGGGGTAGGGTCATCAGTATCCATTCGCGTGGAGCGGCTGGGCGAACGCTCGAACTGCTTGCCCAGGCTGGTTTGGTGGGATTGCCTGTCATGCACTGGTTTTCGGGTGGAGCCGCAGAGCTGCAAGCGGCCACGCGATTAGGCTGTTGGTTCAGCGTTGGGCCCGCGATGCTGACGGGGGACAAGGGGCGCGGCTTGGTGGCGAGGATGCCGGTTGATCGAGTGCTGCCAGAGACTGATGGGCCGTTCACCTCCGACGGCGGGGCTCCTCTAAAGCCATGGGATGCATGGAAGGTGTGCGGAGTGCTGGCCGAGATTTGGTCGATGTCGCTGGCGGAGGTCGAAGCTAAGTTGATGACCAACCTCCATCGACTGCTCAATGACCATGCTTAACGTCGACTCCACCTACCACCACTGGTCCATCTCACCTCCAATGGCGCGTCGTTCAGCGTCKTCGTCGTGCGAGATAGAAGGGGCTGTCACGTTTTGAACGATGAGGGTAAGGATGATCGCTTGTATTGGTTGGGGCTCGCTGGTCTGGGACCCCGGTGTACTCCGCTGTGTGGGCGACTGGAGGTCCGATGGCCCAGAACTGCCCGTCGAGTTCGCAAGAACCTCGAAGAACGGGCGGTTGACGCTGGTCTTGACACTTGGTGCCCGGGCGGTTCCTACGCTTTGGACTGAGATGGACTATGGTTCACCGGAGGAGGCCCAATCARCTCTTGCTGGTAGAGAGGGGTCGCCGATCCACGCTGTTGGACTATGGCCTGGACCTGCTCCACGACATTCTCATGGCGCTGACCTCATCGCCTCCTGGGCAGCAACTCGGAACGT
>NZ_JBFUFP010001390.1:0-1168 GCF_056403375.1 Rhizobacter sp. P2_H2 | reverse complement strand
AGCCCGACATTTCGACTTTGTTATCATCAACGCTCTCTTCGAGTCGGCGCTCTTCGACCTGAAGGCGATCGTTCACTCGCAGCGTCTCAAGTACGCTGCGCTGCAAAGAAGCAAACCTGCCGTCTTTGCCAACCTGAATCTCAACTGAGAACGGAGTTCTTGCCATGGCCCGCATCACTGTCGAAGACTGCCTCGTCAAGATCCCCAACCGCTTCCAGCTCGTGCTGGCCGCGACCTACCGCGCCCGCATGCTGAGCCAGGGCCACGCCCCGAAGATCGAGACCAAGAACAAGCCGGCCGTGACCGCGCTGCGCGAAATCGCCGAAGGCGAAATCGGCATCGAGATGCTGCGCAAGGTGCCGATCTGATCTGCTGATCTCCTGAAGCACGCCTTGCTTCACCCCAGGACGGCCCCTCGCGGGCCGTTCTCGTTTTCCCTTGCTGCGCCCCCACGGCGGCGTCTGCGGCGAATCCGCGATAAATTCGGGCCATGAACGCCCGTTCCCCGGCCACTGCCTTGCGTGAAGCGCCGCCCGCCCCGTCGGGCCGCGGCGGCAGCACGCCGGTGCCGGCAGCCACCAAGGACGCGGCTGCCGCCTCGTTCGCGGCGCTCACCCACAAGCTCGACTACCTCGACGCCGCCGACATCAAGCGCGTGCGCGAGGCCTACCGCTTCGCCGACGAGGCCCACCTGGGCCAGTTCCGCGCGAGCGGCGAGCCCTACATCACGCACCCGATCGCGGTCGCCGGCCTGTGCGCCGACTGGAAGCTCGACGCGCAGGCCATCATGGCCGCGCTGATGCACGACGCGATGGAGGACTGCGGCGTCACCAAGGTCGAGCTGATCGAGCGCTTCGGCTCGTCCACCGCCGACCTCGTCGACGGCCTGACCAAGCTCGACAAGCTGCAGTTCTCCACGCGCGAGGAATCGCAGGCCGAATCCTTCCGCAAGATGCTGCTCGCGATGGCGCGCGACGTGCGCGTGATCCTGATCAAGCTCGCCGACCGCCTGCACAACATGCGCACGATGGACGCGATGGCATCGGCCAAGCGCATGCGCATCGCCCGCGAGACGCTCGACATCTACGCGCCGATCGCGCACCGGCTCGGCCTGAACCAGACCTACCGCGAGCTGCAGGAGCTGTCGTTCCAGCACACCCGGCCGTGG
>NZ_JBFUFP010001389.1:0-1170 GCF_056403375.1 Rhizobacter sp. P2_H2 | reverse complement strand
CGCCGAGGGAAAGGAGACACGGAATGATGCAGTTGCAGTCCTCCCGCCGGCCATTGGCCACCCTTGAGCGCCCGGGCACCCCCAGCCCGTCCTGACGCGCTCGAACACTCCGCGAATCGTTGTACCCACCGCTGCGCCCTGGCGCCGCGGTGGCGCAGTGCGCTTGATCGCAGTTTCAGTCGCAGTCTCACTCGCAGTCTCACCATCGTGAAAACGTTTTCAAAACAGGAGACATTTCGATGAAGATCCGATTCCACATGCTTTCGGCCGTTGCCGCCGCCGTGCTCGCCTTGTCGCTCGCCGCACCGGCGCGCGYCGCCGATGCCGAGTACACGCAGCGCTTCCTGACGCAGTACAACAAGATCAAGGATCCGGCGAACGGCTACTTCAGCAGCGACGGCGTGCCGTACCACTCGATCGAGACGCTGATGGTCGAGGCGCCGGACTACGGCCATGAGACGACCTCCGAGGCCTACAGCTTCTGGCTCTGGCTCGAGGCCCAGTACGGCCGCGTCACCGGCGACTGGGCACCGTTGAAGGCCGCCTGGGCGACGATGGAGCGGACCATCATCCCGCCCACGGCCGACCAGCCCACCAACAGCTTCTACAACCCCGCCAAGCCGGCCACCTACGCCGGCGAGTTCGCGCTGCCGAAGAACTACCCCGCGCCGCTGGACAACTCGGTGACGCCGGGGCAGGACCCGATCGCCACCGAGCTCGCGACGGCCTACGGCACGCGCGACATCTACGGCATGCACTGGCTGACCGACGTCGACAACTGGTACGGCTACGGCCGCTGCGGCGACGGCACCACCAAGCCGGCCTACATCAACACCTTCCAGCGCGGGCCGCAGGAATCGGTGTGGGAGACGATTCCCCATCCCTCGTGCGACACCTTCCGCTGGGGCCRCAGCGGCGGCACGCAGGGCTTCCTGAGCCTGTTCATCGGCGACCAGAGCTACGCGAAGCAGTGGCGCTACACCAATGCGCCGGACGCGGATGCGCGCGCGATCCAGGCCGTCTACTGGGCCTCGGTGTGGGCGAAGGCGCAGGGCAAGGGCGCCGACGTGGCCGACCTCGTCAAGAAGGCGGCCCGCATGGGCGACTACCTGCGCTACTCGATGTTCGACAAGTACTTCAAGAAGATCGGCAACTGCGTCGGCGCGCAGG
>NZ_JBFUFP010001388.1:0-1172 GCF_056403375.1 Rhizobacter sp. P2_H2 | reverse complement strand
AAGTGGAAGATGCAGGCATCGAAGCGGAAGCCGTCGACGCCGCGCTCGAGCCAGAAGCGGATGTCGGCCAGCACCTGGTCCTGCACCTCGGGGCAGTGGAAGTTCAGGTCGGGCTGGCTCGCGAGGAAGTTGTGCAAGTAGTACTGGCGCCGGCGCGAATCCCACTGCCAGGCCGAACCGCCGAACACGCTGAGCCAGTTGTTCGGCGGCGTGCCGTCGGGCCGCGGGTCGGCCCACACATACCAGTCGGCCTTCGGGTTGCTGCGGCTCGCGCGGCTCTCGCGGAACCAGTCGTGCTGGTCGGAGGTGTGCGACAGCACCTGGTCGATCATCAGCTTCAGGCCGAGCTCGTGGGTGCGGGCGATCAGCCGGTCGAAATCGGCCAGCGTGCCGAACAGCGGGTCGACATCGCGGTAGTCGGCGATGTCGTAGCCGAAGTCCTTCATCGGGGAGCGGAAGAACGGCGAGACCCAGATCGCATCGACGCCCAGGCTCGCGACGTAGGGCAGCCGGTCGATGATGCCGGCGATGTCGCCGATGCCGTCGCCGTTGTGGTCGGCGAAGCTGCGCGGGTAGATCTGGTAGATCACCGCGCCCCGCCACCAGGCGGCGGGGTCGGCCGCCGGCCGGCGGGCGGAATGGGAGGGTGCAGCGGGTGCGTGGCGCGGTGCGGTGGCGAGGTCGGTCATGCGGATCGGATTCAGGACTACCGCATGAGCGTTGTAGTTTGACTACAAATACGATGCTTCTGCAGGTTGGGCGCCACTTTATGCGGGCAACTGAATCGAGAAAGAGAGGGTTTACCCTTGATTTTTGATCGGCAAAACCCGAATGGACCTGATGCTCCTGTAGCAGCCGTCAGGTGGGCTCAGGTGTCGCGAACGATCAGCTCCAGCGGCAGCAGCACCGAATCCTCCCCGTCGAGCACGATGCGCACCGCCGTCTCGCCCTTCACGACCGCGTTCTGGCGAATCGTCGTCAGCCCGGCCGCGCGGGCCGCCGCGATGTCGTCGAAGCCGACCGCCGCCACCAGCGTGGTGCCGGGCCAGTCCACGATCACGCTGCGCGCCGCGAGCGCCATGCGGTCGCTCATCGCCACCAGCGCGATCCGGCGGTACGGCGCGAGCCGCTCGCGCATCGCCTGCGCCGCCTGGGCCGCCGCGGCCTCGGGC
>NZ_JBFUFP010001387.1:0-1176 GCF_056403375.1 Rhizobacter sp. P2_H2 | reverse complement strand
GGCCTGCCCAGCGACCAGGTCACGGTGGTGTGGGCGCTGGGGCTGGCCGCCTTGTGGACGCAGCGGCTGTCGGTGCTGTGCTTTCCGCTGCTGGCCACTGGCTTGCTGCTCGGCCTGGGGCGCGTCTACGTCGGCGTGAATTTTCCGTACGACATCCTGGCGGCGCTGCCGGTGGCGCTGGCCGGCGCGCTGGCCGCGTGGGGGCTGCGGCACCTGCGAGCCCGCTGGCGCAGGATGCGTGCATGAGAGTCCTGTTGATCGAAGACGATGCGATGGTGGGCAAGGCGGTGCACCGCGGCCTGGTCGACGCGGGCTTCGCGGTCGACTGGGTCACCGACGGGCGCGCCGGCGAACTGGCGCTGGGCAACCGCGTCTACGACGCCGCGATCCTCGACCTGGGCCTGCCGAAGAAGGACGGCATGGCGGTGTTGCACACGCTGCGCAACGCGCACAACTCGGTGCCGATCCTGATCGCCTCGGCGCGCGACACGGTGCGCGACCGCATCGACGGGCTGGAAGCCGGCGCCGACGACTACCTGCTGAAGCCCTTCGACCTCGACGAACTGGTGGCACGCATGCGTGCGCTGGTGCGCCGCCACATGGGCAGCGGCACACCCTTCCTGGAGGTCGGCTCGCTGATGCTGGATCCGCTGCGCCGCCAGGTGATGCAGGCGGGCGTCGAGGTCGAACTCTCGCCGCTCGAGTTCTCGGTGCTCGAGGCGCTGATGCGCCGGCCCGGCGCGGTGCTGTCGCGCGAGCGCCTGGAAGAGGCCGTCTACGGYTGGGGSGARGAGGTSATCAGCAACGCGATCGAGGTGCACCTGCACAACCTGCGCAAGAAGCTCGGYGCCGCGGTGATCAAGAACATCCGCGGCGTCGGCTACCGGGTGACGGAGGGCTGATGCACTCGATCGAACGCTACCTGCTGGCCTGGCTGATGGGCGCGCTCGCGCTCGGCGGCCTGCTGGTCGCCATCGTCACCTACCTGGTCACGCTGGACGAGATGAACGAGGTGTTCGACGCCGACCTGAAGAACGTGGCCCAGTCGGTGGCGCGCTACCACCGCGCCGCCTACGACGCGCGCCGCCACGACGCGCTGGTGCTGCCCKAGCGCAGCGACACGCCCGAGGACGTCGAGATCGTCACGCTGACCTGGACCGCCGACGGCGAGCGCGT
>NZ_JBFUFP010001386.1:0-1177 GCF_056403375.1 Rhizobacter sp. P2_H2 | reverse complement strand
CTTGAACAGGGCGACTCAGTGCAGAGGATCCTGGCGCTGGCGGCAAGCGAGGGGCTTTGATTGGACCGAGGCGATGGATTCAGTTGCAAGCGTTGACCCATGTGTCGGACGCATACGCTGCTGCCGCAACCACAGGTGCAGAGCTGCAGCGCAACACCGAGCAGAGGAAGGCGTACGCATCGACCCGAGCGCAACGCATGGCGCAGACCCGCCGCAAGGCCGGGCGGCCGTGGCCGAAGCTGTACCGCGAAGGGCGGCTGTGGCTGGTGGTGAAGACGTGCCTGTCGTGGCGTTGGTCGCCCCGGCAGATCGCATGCACACTGGAGCGCATGTTGCCCGACGAATCCGACATGCAGGTCTCGCACGAGACGATCTACACCGCGATCTACGCGCACGCCAGCGGCGAGTTGCGCCGCCAGCTTGTCAGTTGCCTGCGCCAGGGCAATAGCACACGCAGACCACGCGCTAGTGGGCAGGATCGACGCGGGCAGATCTCCGAGATGGTCAGCATCCACGTGCGTCCGCCCGAGGTGGCCGATCGCGTGATGCCCGGACGCTGGGAAGGCGACCTGATCCGCGGGGCCGAGAACAAGTCGGCGGTGGGCGCGCTGGTGGAGCGCAGCACGCGGCTGGTGCTGCTGGCGAAGATGGCAGATGCGACGGCTGAATCGGCGCTGCGGGCGTTCAGCGCCAAGCTCAACTCGATTGCCGAGCCGATGCGCCAGACGCTGACCTACGACCAGGGGCGCGAGATGGCCAGGCACCAGGAGCTCACCCGGCGTACTGGCGTGAAGGTCTACTTTTGCGACCCACACCGCCCGTGGCAGCGAGGCGCGTGCGAGAACACCAATGGGCTGTTGCGCCACTACCTGCCCAAGGGTACCGACCTGTCGGTCTTCAGCCAAGACGAGCGCGATGCCATTGCCGATGAGATGAACAACCGGCCTCGCGCAACGCCCGACTGGGATTCGCCCCTGCGGGTATTTGCCTCCATACCCAACGCCGACTCTCAACGTCAAGTCCCAACGTCAAGTCTCAACCACACATTGATGCGAGCGGGTGTTGCACTTCAGACTTGAGACCGCCGGGTGTCCTGGTTCAACCACCACCGGCTGCTGGAGCCTATCGGCTACATCCCACCCGCCGAGGCTGAGGCAAACTACTACCGGCAACTCGC
>NZ_JBFUFP010001385.1:0-1178 GCF_056403375.1 Rhizobacter sp. P2_H2 | reverse complement strand
GTGCTGCAGGGCTACGGCATGACCGAGACCTCGCCGGTGGTCGCCGCCAACACGCTGGCACACAACGACCCGGCCACCGTCGGCACCGCGCTGCAGGGCGTCGAGCTGCGCGTGGGCGAGAACCGCGAGCTGCAGGTGCGCGGCCCGAACGTGATGAAGGGCTACTGGAAGCGCCCGGAAGACAGCGCCCGCGCGTTCACCGACGACGGCTGGCTGCGCACCGGCGACCAGGCCTCGATCGACGATGTCGGGCGGGTGCGCATCCTCGGGCGCATCAAGGAGATCATCGTCACCTCCACCGGCGAGAAGATCGCGCCGGCCGACCTCGAGCTCGCGATCGCCGCCGACCCGCTGTTCAGCCAGGTGTTCGTGCTCGGCGAGAACCGGCCGTTCATCGCCGCGGTGGCGGTGCTGGAGCGCACGCAGTGGCAGGCGTTCGCGCAGGCGCTCGGCGTCGATCCGGCACGGCCCGGGAGCCTGAACCTGCCGGCGGTGCAGCAGGCCGCGCTGCAGCGCATCGCGCAGCAGGCCGCGGCGTTCCCGCGCTACGGCGTGCCGCGCGCGGTGTGGCTGAGCCTGGATCCGTGGACGGTCGAGAACAGCCTGATGACGCCGACGTTGAAGCTCAAGCGGCACAACCTGATGGCGCGCTTCGAGCAGGAGATCGAGGGGCTGTACCGCCGCTGACGACCGGCGCTGACCTGGATCAAGCCCGCGCGGCGGCGGGTTTCCCACACTATCGCGGTGGCAGTTCGCCACGCCACCCGGGAGACCCGTCATGTACCAACGCATTCTCGTGCCGATCGACGGCAGCGCCACCTCGATGCGCGGCCTGGACGAAGCGATCCGCCTGGCCAAGCTGACCGGCGGCCAGATCCGCCTGTTGAACCTGGTCGAGGATCCGACGATGAGCGCCGGCTACGCCAGCTTCGGCGCCTATGCCGGCGAGGTGCTGCCGATGCTGCGCCAGGCCGGCGAGGAAGTCCTCGAGAAGGGCCGCGCCACCGCGCTCGCCGCCGGCGTCGCCGTGGACTCGCAGCTGTTCGAGGGCCTGGCCACGCGGCTGGCCGATGCGGTCGAGCAGGAGGCGCGCCGCTGGGGCGCCGACCTGGTCGTGCTCGGCACGCACGGCCGCCGCGGCGCGAGCCGCTTCTTCCTCGGCAGCGATGCCGAGCAGG
>NZ_JBFUFP010001384.1:0-1180 GCF_056403375.1 Rhizobacter sp. P2_H2 | reverse complement strand
CCGACAACGTGCGCGGCGTGGCCTGGGCAGTGGACGGCGGCTGGACGGCGCAGTGATTGCTTCGTCGTCTATTTGGTCATCACCACCGAGCCATTGACGCTGACCGTCACGCTCCCCTTGCCCAGCTCGACCGGCAGCGCCTCGTCGGCGGCGCCCATCGTCTTCATGCGGGCGACCGGCGCGGCGGCGTACATCACCGGCTCGTTGCTGCCGATGTTGACCTCGCGCAGCGTGTAGCCGGCGAAGCCGAACTGCTTGGCGTACTCGGCCGCCTTCGCGCGGTAGCGGGCGATGGCCTGCGCGGCGACATCGGCCTCGACCTTCTCGCGCTGCTCGCGCGACAGGTTGCTGCCGACGCGGGCGATCGTCAGCGTGCTGATCTTCGCGGTGAGCGCGGCGATACCGGGAATGTCCTTGCCCTCGACCACCAGCTCGGCGGTGCCCTGCCAGCCGTTGATGCCGCCCTTCTGGCTGTAGCGCGGGAACAGCGAGAAGTTGCCGGTGTGCACCTCGATGTCGCCCGGCTTCGCGACGCGCTTGGCCTCGGCCAGCGCGGCGTCGAGCGCCTGCTTCAGTTGCGCCTGCACGGTGCCGGCATCGGTGCCCTCGCGGGTGGTGCTGAGCGTCACGTTCAACAAATCCTTGTTGACCTCGACGGTGGCGCTGGCCGACAGGCTCACCACGTTCTGCAGCGGCGGCTCGTTGGCGAGCGCGGGTTCGGCCGCCAGCGCGGCGGCAAAGGCCGCGACGGCGGCCAGGGGCGAGAGCTTCGATTGAATCGTCATGGATCCTCCTTGTGAGTGGCGCGCCGTCGGCACGTCGTTCAGGCCGTGATGAACGGCAGCGCATCGAAGCGCCCGTTCAGCACCACCTGCGGGTCGACGCCCCACCAGCGCTGCGCGATGGTCGCATAGACCTGCCGGAAATCTGCCGTGTGGACCAGGTTCTGATTGGTGTCCAGTCGTTGCAGGTCGGGCATGCGGCCGATCACGCCGCCACGCACCGCGCCGCCCATCGCGAAGTGCGGCGCGGCGGTGCCGTGGTCGGTGCCGCCGCTCTGGTTCTGGCGCGCGCGGCGGCCGAACTCCGAATAGGTCAGCACCAGCGTGCGGTCCCAGGCACCGGCCTCGACCAGGCCTTCGCGCAACGCGGCCAGGCCCTCGGCCAGCTGCTTCAGCAG
>NZ_JBFUFP010001383.1:0-1180 GCF_056403375.1 Rhizobacter sp. P2_H2 | reverse complement strand
CTACAGACCGGTACTGGATGGCTGCTCTTCCGACCCTATTCTCCACGGAGCCATTCGTATCGCATTGGTTGGATTCTGGCTTGCGTACTTGCTCTTGGTAAGGGCAAGGATCGGCACCTTCAAGTGGAAGAATTTCTGGATCGGAGCCGTCGCAGGAGGGGGGTGGCTCGCACTTCTCATGACCATTCGCGAGCTTTCTGATCATCGCCCCATCTACGATCACCTGCTGCACCGCCTGCACTATCAGCACATCATCAGTCTCGCGCCAACAGTAATGATCTCCGGGCTTTACGCTGGTCACTCCGGACGCGTTCAGGGTGCAGCGATCTCGGGATTCGTTGTTCTTTCTCTTCAGTTCGTGGCAGTCGAACTGGCCACCCTTCCACTTCTCTGCGTCTACTAGACGTCCAACAGCAGCCTGATCCTTCCATCGAGGGGGCGTTGCTTGGCAAGCCGGCCGGAGGCCCTCATGTCAAATTCCGAACGACTGCTTTTCGGCAGGCAGGGCGGCAACACGTAGGTCCGCAACGGGTCGATGTCCGCCCTTCGCTGCTCACGACAGCAGCCATTCGACCAGGTCAGCCCCCGCCGCTGTGGCCACCGCCCACTCGACCGACAGTGGGCGATCCATTCGCCACGCGACGAAGGTCTGCTTTCGGCCTGAGCAGTCGGTCAACGCCTGAACCTGACCGACCGCAACCAGCCTATAGCGGCCGACCGCGCAGCCGCATCCAGCAGAGTTCAAACCCGATACTTCTTGGGAACCGGATGCGTCCTGCAATCGAACGGCCCATCCTTCCCACTGCCCTTGATCCGCGCCTCGAAGTACTGCCGCTTCGACCCCGCCGAGCGCAGCCCCTGCACCGTTCCAGCGGCGATCTCGCAGTAGTGGTAGTACATCGAGCGCAGGCGAATGACCATGTAGCGCTCGGCCGAGTCGTAGCAGATGCGGGTGACATCGCTGCCCTCGCTCACCTCGCCGCAGACGAAGGCATCCAGCGACACCGGCCCGTGGTACTTCACCAGCACCGTCTCTGCCAGCGCCGGGCCGCACGCCAGAAGCAGCGGCGTGATCGCCAAGAAGCTCGTGAGCCTGCCCATACAACCCCCTCCCTCAAGGCACAAGTCTGTCAGTTGCGCTGGCCCTCCGAATCAGAAAATCCCTTCCCCACTTCAGATG
>NZ_JBFUFP010001382.1:0-1181 GCF_056403375.1 Rhizobacter sp. P2_H2 | reverse complement strand
GACGTAACCCAGCCCGCGCTCGGTGCAGATGTAGCGCGGGTGCTTCGGGTTCGGCTCGATCTTGCGGCGCACGCGCAGGATCAGCACGTCGACACTGCGGTCGAACACCTCGGTCTCCAGGCTGCGCGTGTGCTCCAGCAGCTGGTCGCGCGTCCACACCTTGCCCGGCTGGCTGACGAAAGCCTCGAGCAGCCGGAACTCGGCCGGCGTCAGCGCGCAGGCGCTGCCATCGGCGGCGCGCAGCTCGCGCTCGCGCAGGTCGAGCGTCCAGTCGCCGAAATGCAGCTGGGCCGCGGGTTCGGTGGGGGCCGCTGCGGCCGCGGCGGGTTGCGTGCGGCGCAGCACCGCACGCACATGGGCCAGCAGTTCGCGCGGGCTGAACGGCTTGACGAGGAAGTCGTCGGCCGCGAGCTCGAGCAGCAGCACGCGGTCCATCTCGTCGCTGCTGCCGCTGATCATGATGATCGGCAACGCAGGGTGCCGCTCGCGCAGGCTGCGCGCGAGCGCCAGCCCGTGCTCGTCCTTCAGGCGCAGGTCGAGCAGCACCAGCGCGTGCGGTGCCTCGGCCAGTGCCGCGTGCATGCCGATGCCGTCGCCTGCGGTGCTGACGTCGAAACCGGACTGCGTCAGCGCGTCGTCGAGCGAGGCGCGCAGGTCAGGGTCGTCGTCGACGACGAGGATGCGCGGGCGGGCGGGGGCAGGCATCCCGGCAGTGTGCACCGGGGGGGATTGGCTACTGGGATGGGGATTTACCCGAGCCCCCGCCGAACCGCGCCTCGCCCTGCTTGCGGAACTCCTTCGGCGTCATCCCCTTGATCTCCAGGAAGCGCCGGTTGAAGTTCGCGACGTTGTTGAACCCCGCGTCGTAGCAGACGTTCGTGATGTAGCGGTCGGTCTCCATCAGCAGCTGGCAGGCCCGCGTCACGCGCAGCCGGTTCACGAAATCGGTGAAGGTGTTGCCGGTGGCGCGCCGGAAGTAGCGCGAGAACTGGCTCTCGCTCATGCCCACGCGCCGGCTCAGCTCGCCCATCGAGAACTGGCTCGCGCTGTTCTCGGTGATGTAGTCGACGATGGTGCTGATCTGCGCGAGCGAGGTGTCGTCGTCGAAGCTCTGCAGCGGCATGCTCGACAGCAGCCGGTAGTCGCTGCAGTCCGACAGCTCGCCGAGGAACTCCAGGAAC
>NZ_JBFUFP010001381.1:0-1182 GCF_056403375.1 Rhizobacter sp. P2_H2 | reverse complement strand
GCCTGAAGGTGCTGGCCCACCAGCTGGCCCGCCGTGCCGGGCTCGACCGCATCCGCCTCAAGCGGCACGAGGCCGCCGCGCTGCGCGTGGACCCCGACGCGCCGGACGGGGTGGCGCCGCTGTGATCGAGGTGCGCTGCTTCGGGTCGCTCGCGCAGGCCGCGGCGCTGCGCCACGACATCGATGCGCTGAACCGCCAGTCCGCCCGSCCGGACCCGTTCTCGACCTTCGCGTTCTTCGAGACCTGGCTGCGCCACGACGAACGCCACCCCGCCGGCACCGGCATGCAGCTGTGGTTCCTGGCCGCGTTCCGGCGCAACGAGCTGGTCGGCTACGTCGCGCTCAAGCGGGTGCTGCGGCGCGTGCTGGGCGTGCCGGTGGCCACCGTCGATTTCCTCGTCACGCACGACACCGACCGCCCGCACGCCGTCGCGCGGGCCGAGGACGTGGGCCCGGTCTGCGAGGCGTTCTACGCGCACCTGCTGGCACGGCGCGCCGACTGGAGCTACCTGGAGTTCCAGCAGCAGGACGCGGGCTCGCCGCTGTTCCCTCCGCCGGCCTCGGTCGACCTCGGCGGCTACCTGGTGCGCGAGTGGCCGGCGCTTGCGAACTGCACGATCCCGGTCCGCTGGGCCGGCCTCCCGGCGTACTGGCAGGCGCTGTCGAAGAAGTCCCGCTCGAACCTGGCGCGGCAGCTGGAGGCCACCTTTGCCGCCGGCGAGGTCACATTGCTGAGGTCGTCCGACCCGGGCACCACGCCGGCGCTGCTGGCGCTGTACCTGAGCATCGAGCCGCGCAGCTGGAAGGCCCGCGAGGCCCGTGCGCAAGCCGACATCGGGCGCCACCCGGCCCGCCTCGCCTACTTCCGCAGCCTGCTCGACGAGGCGCAGCCGATGCGGGTGTCGATCCAGGTGCTGCTGGTCGACGGCGTGCCGATCGCGGGGCTGATCAACGGCGCCTTCCTTGACGGCCTGTACGCGCTGCACATCGTCCACGACGACCGGGCCGGCCGGCTCGCGCCCGGTTCCGCGATGCTGCTGCTGGGCATGCGCGAGGCGATCKACGGCGGCTTCGCGTTCTTCAACCTGCTGTCGGGCTTCGGCTACTACAAGTCGCGCTGGCTGGCCGAGGCCACGAGCACGCGGATCGCGCAGATCTACCGCACCGGCGGCCTGCTCTACTG
>NZ_JBFUFP010001380.1:0-1183 GCF_056403375.1 Rhizobacter sp. P2_H2 | reverse complement strand
TCCCCCGCGTACCGCTCCATCGCCTGGCCGCCCTGTGGCTGGCCGGCGTCGGCGTCTGCGTGGTGGCCGGCGTGCTCGGCGGTCGCGTCGAGCTGGCGCGCCTGTTCCTGAATGCCGTGCCGGCCAGCTTCAACGCCGGCCTGCTGGGCCTGATCGCTGCACTGGCGCTGTGGACCGACCCGCGCGTGCCGTCACGCCGGCTCGCGTGGTGCGCCGGGCTGCTGGTGCTGCTGCCGGCGCTGGTGCTGGCCGAGCACCTGGGCGGCGTCGAGCTCGGGATCGACGCGCCGGCGCTGCACCAGGCGATGCAGTCGGGTTCGTCCCACCCCGGGCGCCTCGCGCCGAACACCTGCCTCGGTTTCCTGTTCGCCGGCCTGGCGCTGTGGCTGCAACACCGGCCGGCGCTGCGCTGGCGAGGGCTGCTGGTGTCGTGCTGCGTGTACGGCACGCTGGCGGTCGGGCTGTCGGCGCTGGCCGGCTATGTGCTGGACCTGGAAGCGATGTACAGGCTGCTGTCGTTCAACAGCATGTCGGCGGCCGTGATGGCGATGCTGGTGGTGCTGGGGGCGGCGCTGTGGTCGAGCCTGCTGGCGGGCGAGTCGACCGAGGCGCCGGGAGAGTCGGGAGAGCGGCCGGAAGCCCGCATCACCCGCACGGCGGTCGGCGTGCTCGGCGTGGTGGCGGTGGTGTCGGGCGTCGCGGGTTTCGCGCTGATGCAGCGCGCCTACAAGATGACGGTGGCCGACAGCCTGGAGACGGCGGCGCGCGGCCATGCTGGCGCGTTCGCGCACAGCCTGAAGCAGGAGATGGAGATCGCCGAGAGCGTGTCGCGCCAGCTCGCGTTGCAGCGGGCGCTGGCGCAGCTGGCGGTGAATCCGGTCGATGCGCAGGCGTTCGACGACCTGCGCGAGGTGGCGACCAGCCTGCTCGGGCAGGATTTCAGTGCGCTGCGCGTGCAGAACGGGCGCGACGAGTCGCTGCTGGAGGCCGGTTCGTCGCGGCTGCGCTCGGCACCGGTGGCGTTGCCGCTGGGCGATGGCCATTCGACGCTGCTGTGGGACGACGGGCTGGTGCTGCACAGCGAGCTGCCGGTCGAGCGCCATGGCGAGCGCGTCGGCGGGCTGATGCTGGAGCGCCGGCTGGGGGTGCTGACGGGGCTGCTGTACGACCTGCAGCACGGCGA
>NZ_JBFUFP010001379.1:0-1190 GCF_056403375.1 Rhizobacter sp. P2_H2 | reverse complement strand
CATCCGGGTGGTCCTCGCCGCGGCGGTTCAGGCGCTGCGCGAGCTCCTCCCAGCTGGGCGGCAGGATGAAGATCAGGATCGCGTTCGGGAACAGCCGCTTGATCTGCAGCGCGCCCTGCCAGTCGATCTCGAGCACCACGTCGTGGCCGCCGGCGATGCGCTCCTCGATCGCCTGGCGCGAGGTGCCGTAGAGGTTGCCGTGCACCTCGGCCCATTCGAAGAAGTCGCCGGCCGCGATCTTGGCGCGGAACGCCGGCTCGCTGATGAAGAAGTACTCGCGCCCGTCCTGCTCCTGCCCGCGCGGCGCGCGCGTGGTGTGCGAGACCGACACCACCAGGTGCGAATCGAGTTCCAGCAAGGCCTTCACGAGGCTCGACTTGCCGGCGCCGCTCGGGGCGGCCACCACGAAGAGATTGCCGGGGTAATCCATCGCGCGGGATTTTGCACCAGCGCTCCACGTGTCCTGCAGCGCCTTGCCGGTGAGAAGTCGCTTGACCGGCGTGAATGTGCAGTTCTATGATTGAGTACTTGCTCAATTAAGTGATGTCACCGTGGCCCGACCCCGCAGCGAAGACAAGCAGAAGGCCATCCTCGACGCCGCCGTCGAGGAGTTCGCGGTGCGCGGCGTGTGGTCGACGCCGACCTCGGCGATCTCCAAGGCGGCCGGCGTCGCCGAAGGCACGCTGTTCACCTATTTCGCCAGCAAGGACGTGCTGGTCAACGCGCTGTACCGGGCGCTGAAGCTGGAGCTGGCCGACGCGATGATGGGCGATTACCCGCAGGCGGCCCCGGCGCGCGAGAAGTTCCGCCATGTGTGGACCCGCTACCTGGGCTGGGCAGCCGCGAACCCGCTGAAGTGCAAGGTGATGGGGCAATTGCGCGTCTCCGACCGCATCACGCCCGAGACCCGCGACGCCGGCAGTGCGCCGTTCGTCGAGCTGCTGCGCGAGGCCGAAGCCTGCGTGCGGCAGAAGCTGGTGCGCGACTACCCGGTGCAGTTCATCGGCGCGATGTTCAGCGGCCTGGCCGATGCCACGTTGGCCGCGCTGGCAGAGATGGCCGACCCCGACGGCAGCGGGCTCGATCCCGTCGCCGCCGGCTTCGACGTGTTCTGGAATGGCATTGCATTGAAGGGAAACGAATGAAAGTCCTGATCCTCGGCGCGACCGGCATGGTCGGCCAGGGCGTGC
>NZ_JBFUFP010001378.1:0-1191 GCF_056403375.1 Rhizobacter sp. P2_H2 | reverse complement strand
GTCACGGCGACAGTCCTGGCTGCCATCCGGTCGAAAAGGTAGCGGGCGAGACTGTCGACCGTGGCGTGCTCGTACAGGATCGTCAGGTCCAGCATCAGGTCGAGGGATTCCTCGATGTGGCCGACGAAGGCGATGGCCTCGATGGACGAGAGGCCCAGGTGCTTCAACGAATGCTGCGGGCCGATGGCCAGCGCCTCGCAGCCTGCCTGCCTGGCCAGGGCCTGAATGACGCAGTCCTGCACGTCATGCAGCGAGAAACTCTTGTTCGTCATGGCGACTCCTCGTGGTTGAGACCCGGCGGGCTGGCGCTGCGGGTGTCGCAACGATAGGCCGCGAGCCGTGTCCGGAGGTCTCGTCGAGGTCACATTTGGGTTCATTCCACGTGCCGTCCGGCTATTCGCGACACAGCGCTTCGATGAGCGCGCACCAGTCGCCGAGGCTGAGCGCAGCCCAGGGCGCCGGGATGCCAATCGATCCTCGGCCGCTGTCGGGATGGGTGGAGACGACGCGATTCGACGTCACCGCGTTCAGCAGATGTTTCCCAAGATCCGTGAGCGTCGCATCGCCGCCCCGCGCGCGGCGGGTGTCTTCGTCGGCGCAGATGATCGGCTGGGCTCCCCGCTCCGGTTCGAACTGCGCCGCACAGCGGCCGGACGATGCGCGTGTTCCCGCAAGCTCCAGATGACGCTGGAGCATCTCGACCAGGGTCGACCTGCCGGCGCCGGTGCCACCGGTCTTCGGGCCCGGCCAGGACTCTCCACGCCAGCAGACGTCCACGTTCGCCACGAAGCGGTACCCGCGCTGGTTGACGGTCTGGATGAAGCGGCAGTGCTTCGCATCGTCTGCCAGCGCCGCGCGCAGTCTCGCCACGGCGCCCTTGAGCACGGACGGGCTGACGAATCGGTGGGTCCAGACGGCGTCGAGAATCTCATCGTGTGCGACCAGGCGTCCCGCGTGCGCCACCAGGTACGACAGCAACGCGAAGTTCTTCGCAGGCAAGGGAACGCGTTCTTCATCGCGCCACAGCGTGGCGTCGAGCGGATCCAGCCGGAAGGGCGGAAAGACGTACTGGCACTGCTGCAACATCGATGGGCCTCCTTCGCGCAACATCGTCGCGCGGTCTGCAAGGGGGCGCTTCCCATGAACATGGGAAATGATGCTCAGGTCTGCAGGCTCCCGCGACCTCAGGGG
>NZ_JBFUFP010001377.1:0-1192 GCF_056403375.1 Rhizobacter sp. P2_H2 | reverse complement strand
GGCCTGGACGGATTCGTGGGAGGGGCTCGCCTGCTGCGGAACGTCGGTGGCTGCGGATTCGCTGCCGCCGCCGCAACTCGCGGTGATCAATGGGACGAGCAGAGTCGCCAGCCATCGCCGGTAGGTGGTGTTCATCGTGTCTCCTTCTGTGGCCTCGGAACGGGGTGTCTGCGGCACCAGCCCGATGACGGACGGCTCGTGCCAGGGCACGGCGCATCGCTAATAATTGACTAATATTAGGCGCACGGCGACCGCTGCGCGTCAACTGCGCAGATGCAAGGCCGTGTGATGGGAATGGGCTTGGAGGGACTCAGCCGACGGTCTGTCGCAGCACCAGCCGGCCATCGACCTTGACGCGACGGCGACGGCCGCCGGGCGCGGCGACCTGGGCCAGCAGCATCTCCACCGCGAGCCGCCCCATCTCGTAGTTGGGCAGCACCAGCGTGGTCAGCGGCGGGCTGGTGTGGCGTGCGATCTCCTGGTCGTCGTAGCCGATCACCGCCACGTCGCGCGGCACCTGTCTGCCCAGCTCGCGCAGCGCCGCGAGGCAGCCGACGGCCATCAGGTCGTTGGCACAGAAGATCGCCGTCGGCGCCTTCGGCTGCTTCATCAGCGACAGCGTGTGGTCGTGGCCCGAGGCGACATGCCAGTCGCCCTCGCGCACCAGCGCGGCGTCGTAGGCGATGTCGGCGCTCGCGAGCGCGCGGCGGTAGCCCTTCAGCCGATCGTGCGCAGCATCCATCCAGGGTTCGCCGTTGATGAAGGCGATGCGCCGGTGGCCGGCGTCGAGCAGGCACTCGGTCGCGGCGAAACCGCCCAGCACCTCGGAGGGCTCGACCGACGAGAAGCGCGGCTCGCCGCCCGATGCAGGCTCCACCTCGCTGCAGTTCAGCAGCACCGTGGGCACGCGGCCGAGCTGCGGCGGCACGCTGACCTGGCGCGTGAAGATCGTCGAGTAGACGACACCGACCAGCGCCGGGTTGGCCAGCATCGTCGACAGCACGGCGGCCTCGATGCCGGCATTCGAGCGCGTCGCGAACACTGCCACCAGCGCGCCCTGGCTCCAGGCCTCGTCCTTCGCGCCGTCGATCGACAGCACCGGGTGCGGGCTGGTGGAGATCTCGTCGACCAGGTAGAGGATCAGCGGCGTCGCAGCCGCCGCCGCGCGCGTGCGGCCACCGCGCGCCGCGGC
>NZ_JBFUFP010001376.1:0-1198 GCF_056403375.1 Rhizobacter sp. P2_H2 | reverse complement strand
GCGCTCGTCCTCTCCGAAATCTGAGTTCCTACGCACCATGCTCTATTGCTTGAAATCCCGGCACGTCTCGCCTGACAACAGCATCAGCAATGCCGGCAACGATGTCGAGAACGAGACGAGTTCGATAGACGGGCAGATGGAATCCGGATCGCGCCCAAAKGGAAAAGCGTTCTCAGTGAATACGAATGTTCAATCGACATTGACCGGTGGCGACACTTCGCGCGAAGGTATCGAGGCAACTATCAAGGCGCTTGACAACGCCATCCAGGCCGAACGGACGACTTGGCGCAAGAGTTTCAAGCACGGCTCGGAATTCAAGAAGCTGATGAAGGACTACCACCGCGGCTATCAGCAACTGCGCGAGGACCGGCAATCCGGCCGGACCAATCAACACGACATTGAAAGGCGTGCAACCGCACTTGGCACCCTACTCGCACAAGCCTACGGATTGGCCACCAAAGACGATTGGACTGACGAAACAAAGCGTCGATGCAAGAACATGGGCGATGCTTATGTCGACCCGTCGGTGTTCGTCAATGACCTCAGCAGCGGGCTCCTGATTGCAAAGACCCTCCTGGGGTTGGTTCTCGACATCGCTGCGGTGGCAGCGCCCACTCATGCGGTTGCATTGAAGACCGCGAAGGCCAGCTTCAACATTGCCTATGCAGTCCTCCAGTCGTTCGTCACCTGCTGCGTAGGGATCGTGGGGAGTGGCACGAATCAAAGCAAGGTCGTACAGGAAACGGCCTTTGTYGCACCCCGGTTCATGCCCGATCAACCCACCACCAGTTACAAGGACTGGAAGGGCAAGGATGCGCCCCCTCCTTCGATGGCTCATGTCAAACGGGATCTCAAGCTCGTCAAGAAAGTCATCGCGGCAAGCCTGGCCAAGGCAAGCCAAACCGGGAACGATGCCGTCGAGACCATGAAGGAGAAGCTGGACAGGCGAAAGGCGCGCACCGAGCGATTGATCGGGCAGATGACGAGGAAGAACAATGACGGGACAGCCTCGCAACTGACGGGCCCCGAAAAACTGAAGCGGCAAAGACTCATCGACCATCGCGACTTGATCGAGGACTTGCTGAAGACTCTGGCCCCAGTCGAAGAACGGTCGAATGAAGAACAGTCGAGCGATAGCGACCCCCCCGCCCCGTCAGAGGTACATGAAGATCTGCGGGCGCACCGGACTCGGTTGATC
>NZ_JBFUFP010001375.1:0-1198 GCF_056403375.1 Rhizobacter sp. P2_H2 | reverse complement strand
AGCCTGCTGAACACGCTGGAGGGCCTGGGCTGCGGGCTGACGCTGGTCGATGCGACCGACGTGGCAGACGTCGAACGGGCGATCACGCCGCGCACGCGCATGGTGTTCGTCGAGACGATCGCGAACCCCGGCACGCAGGTCGCCGACCTGGAGGCGATCGGCCGGCTGTGCGGCGAGCGCGGCCTGCTGTACGTGGTCGACAACACGATGACGACGCCCTACCTGTTCCGCCCGAAGGCCGTGGGCGCCGGGCTGGTCGTCAACTCGCTGACCAAGTCGATCGGCGGCCACGGCAACGCGCTGGGCGGCGCGGTCACCGACACCGGCGTGTTCGACTGGTCCCGCTTCGCCAACATCGCCGAGCCGTACAAGAAGGGCGACCCGCGCGGCTGGGGACTGCTGCAGGTCCGCAAGCGCGGGCTGCGCGACATCGGCGCGACGCTCGCGGCCGATGCGGCGCACCGCATCGCCACCGGTGCCGAGACGCTCGCGCTGCGCATGGACCGCGCCTGCGACAACGCGCTGCGCCTGGCCACCTGGCTCGCGGTGCAGCCGGGCGTCAAGCGCGTCAACCACCCCGGGCTCGAGACCCACCCGCAGCACGCCAACGCAAAGCGCTGGTTCAAGGCCGGCGGCACGCTGATGAGCTTCGAGCTCGACGATGCGCGCGACTGCCTGGCCTTCCTCGATGCGCTGCAGGTGGTGATCAAGTCGAGCCACCTGGGCGACAACCGCACGCTCGCGATCCCCGTCGCGCACACCATCTTCTGGGAGATGGGCGCGCAGCGGCGGCAAGCGATGGGCATCGCGGATTCGCTGATCCGCGTCTCGGTGGGGATTGAGGATCATGAAGACCTGCGCGCCGACTTCGAACGGGCGCTCGCGGCCGGTTAGCGGTTCCAGCGGGCCAGTGCCTCGCGGGTGACGAGCAAGACCTGGTCGTCGCCGGCGCTGGTGTCGAGCCACGCCACTTCGAGCTTGCGGAACGCATGCTCGAAGTGCGGGCGCTCGTTGCCGATCTCCAGCAGCAGCACCGCCTCGGGCGTCATCTTCGCCGGCGCGTCGCGCAGGATGCGGCGCACCAGGTCCATGCCGTCGTCGCCGCCGGCCAGCGCGAGGGCAGGCTCGTGGCGGTACTCCTCGGGCAGTGCCGCCATGCTGGTGCTGTTGACGTAGGGCGGGTTGCACAGGATCAGGT
>NZ_JBFUFP010001374.1:0-1199 GCF_056403375.1 Rhizobacter sp. P2_H2 | reverse complement strand
GGATGGAATGGAAAGACATTCCACAACAGCGGGGGCCGCTTAAGTCGGCCGAGAATGGCCCAGATCTCTGCTGCAGTACGCTCCGCAACAGCGGGTCCTTTCGTCGCTTTTGCAGCATCAGCGCCCGGGTAGATCCGCCCGAGCTGTCCGAGGTGAAGTTCGTCGGTCAAGGCCAATCCTGTCCGTCGTCCCCCCCGGTATCCCAGATCCCGGCCCATCCAGATGGTGTCAGTCTTCAGGTCGTCGATCGCTTGCAGATAGCGGCGCAAGTTTCTTCGACGCACTGATGGCCCATCCGCCAGATCGTGGACAGAACATCGGTGCCGATAGGGATTGAAGACGCCCTCAAGCTCAATATCGGCAAGGGTGTCCACGAAAACACGCGGGGTCATGAATTTTGGGACTTTCGTGGTGAAGCATCACTCGACCGCACCGCTTCCATGGGCAGCGAAGTCGGAATTCTCGAATGTTAAGGTCCGGTTGATCAGGTCAACGTGGACTGCGCCTCCACCGGCTTCGCGCAGCTGTCGGAACACTTGGAAGCCATCGAGGATCGCTCGCTCCCATTGCCACATTGGACAGTCTGCGACCTCGTAGCCCTCGACCATGTCGAGCACTTGCTTCAACATGTTGTAGTCCAGCCGCCCGATCGCTGTGTCACTGAAATCATCGCGCCGATGCGCATGATTGAAGATCCAGGTGGCGATGCCCTCTTCGATGATGATCGCCCTAGCGCCATCCTGGTTCTCATCAATGTCGGGGTCGCTTTTACGTTTGAGCTTCAGAAGCGCGCGAATCACTGGTGACCAACCGAGGTGCACGAGGTAGGCCAAGTGGAATACGTCGTGGAAGCGGTAACCGTCCGACTCTGTCCGGTTGTCGGTGAGGCGATCCCCGATGTTCACGCCGCGCAACTGTTGAACCACATATGGTTTCCCGCCAGGAGTCAACAGCTGAATGAAACGCATCGAGAAGTTGCGTGGAAATTGTTCCAAGGTCGATCGACCCTCATCAAAGAGCTGCGTGTGCGACGTTCCCTTCGGCGGCCATCTTGACTCGATCTTCCGCAGGTTCCCATTCGCAATGTCGGCAAAGCGCCGGCCGAAGAGCGCCCCCACCAGCACCATGTCGGCGAGGATCTTGCAAAGCATCTGAAGCGGACTCCCGGCGGCCAAATCCTTCTCGACGCTCTCCATGAG
>NZ_JBFUFP010001373.1:0-1200 GCF_056403375.1 Rhizobacter sp. P2_H2 | reverse complement strand
CCACGGGCCTGTACGCGGGCGGCGGCGGTGGCGCATCCGCCCCGGTGGGCTCGGGCCTGATGCTGCGGCCTGCGCTGACGGTGATGAAGGACATCGGCCCGGCGCTGCAGCTGGGCATCTCGGCGTCCGCCGTGAATTTCCCGAGCGGCGAGATCAAGAGCGGGCAGCTGGGCCTGGCTCTCGCATGGCGCGGTGGCTTCACGCACCTCGCGGGAGAGCACGGCGGCGCGGCCAGCACGTCGAGCGGCCTCACCGGCCTCGGCTTCGACCGCATGGCGCTGACCGCCACCACCTACCGCTTCGATGGCGCACCGCGCCCGGCGGCCGGGCTGGCGGGTGCGCGCGCGGAACGCCGATTCGCCAACGGCTGGTCCTGGGGTCTCGAGTCGGCCGCTGCGGCCAGGGGCGACGCGGCGGGCTACATGGAGATCCTGGGCACGGTCGGCGCGAGCTTCGCGCCCTGGCCCGAGTTGCTGCCCACCTGGCGCGTCGGCGCGCGCGTGGCCGGTGGGCTGGGGGGTGGCGGTGCCGTGCCGACCGGCGGCGGCCTGATCGGCAAGGCCACCGGCACGATGGAGTGGAGCCCTGCCCCCGGCTGGACGATCGGTGGCGAGTACGGCCGCATCCGCGCCGCCCACGGCGACCTGCGCGCCCGCCAGGCCCAGTTGTGGCTCGGCATCGACCTCGAACCCGGCCACGACGGGCGCACGATGCCGCCGCGCGTCGTGCGCACCGAATGGGTCGCGGTGCTGCAGCACCAGGCCCGCGTGCTGCGCCAGGATGGCAGCCGCCAGTCGCTCGACACGATCGGCCTGAAGCTGAACCGCTACGTCGACGACTTCGTCTACGTCAGCGGCCAGGCGCACAGCGCGTACGCCGGCCATGCCGGCGCCTATTCGACGGGGCTGATCGGCGCCGGCATCGCGAGCCGGCCGGGCACGCCGGTGCGGGTCGGCATCGAGGCGCTGGCGGGTGCGGCCGGTGGTGGCGGTGTCGCAACGGCCGGGGGCGCGATCCTGCAAGGCGTTCTGTGGGCCGGCTGGGCCGCAACACCGCGCAGCGAATGGCGGCTCGGTGCCGGGGCGATGCAACCGCTGCGTGGGAGCAAGGCAACACCGTTGGTCGAGCTGGCCTGGAGCCGCGCGTTCGGAATGTCCGGTTGGTGACTTTTGCGCGGCTTGGCGGGGCGGGTGGGGGGCT
>NZ_JBFUFP010001372.1:0-1201 GCF_056403375.1 Rhizobacter sp. P2_H2 | reverse complement strand
ACGCTGATCGACGCGTCGAGCGAGTTCAGCACGAAGATCGGCGGCTTGGCGGCGTCTGCGGCCTGCACCCCGAGCGGGGCGGCCAGGCAGAAGGCCGACAAGAAGGCCGTCAGGACGAGCGACGGGAGACGGGGCAACGCAGACAGCAGTTTCAAAGCCGGCACCAGCAGGAAAAGCTGGCATTTTAGGCGGGCGCAGCGTGCGCCCACCTTCAAAATGGCCTGCGAGCGCCTTTCTGTTCTGCGCTTCGTCAAAGGCCAGGCGTTACTCGTCGTCGCCGCCGAGGATGCCGCCGAGCAGCCCGCCGCCGGCGAAACCGCCCAGCACCGAGCCTTCTTCACGCCTGCCGCCGTTCTGCGGCGCGGCCGCGAACACGCGCGACGCGAGGCGCGAGAACGGCAGGCTCTGCAGCCACACCGTGCCCGGCCCGGTGACCTTCGCGAAGAACAGGCCCTCGCCGCCGAACAGCGCGGTCTTGATCTTGCCGACGTACTGGATCTCGAAGTTGACGTTGGGCGTCAGCGCGACGATGCAGCCGGTGTCGATCAGCAGCGTCTGGCCGGGCTGCAGCTCGCGCTTCATCACGGTGCCGCCGGCGTGCACGAAGGCGAGGCCGTCGCCCTCGAGCTTCTGCATCACGAAGCCCTCGCCGCCGAAGAAGCCGACCGACAGCTTCTGCTGGAAGAAGATGCCGAGCGACACGCCCTTGGCGGCGCACAGGAAGGCATCCTTCTGGCAGATCAGCGTGCCGCCGAGCTGGCGCAGGTCCATCGGCAGGATCTTGCCGGGGTACGGGGCCGCGAACGCGACCTTGCGCTTGCCCTGCCCCTGGTTGGTGTAGACGGTGGTGAACAGCGACTCGCCGGTGATCAGCCGCTTGCCGGCGCCGAGCAGCTTGCCGAAGATGCCGCCCTGGCTGGCCGAGCCGTCGCCGAAGACGGTGTCCATGCCGATGCCGGCATCCATGTACATCATGCTGCCGGCCTCGCCGACCGCCGCCTCGCCCGGGTCGAGTTCGACCTCGACGAACTGCATCTCCGAGCCCTTGATCTCGTAGTCCACCACGTCCATTGCCACGTTCATGCTCCTGGTTGAGAACGGGCGGATTCTGACATCGTCGGGGAGCGGCCAAATCTTTCGATGCGGCAGCAAGCCAGACTACTCATAGATCTTCGCCGCTGATGGCAACACAGACTGTCTC
>NZ_JBFUFP010001371.1:0-1204 GCF_056403375.1 Rhizobacter sp. P2_H2 | reverse complement strand
ACCCGACCCTTCGCACCGCGGTGGCCGCCATCAGCCTGGCCGCCCTCGCCCCGCTCGCCGCCGCGCAAACCCTGCCGGCACTGAGCGACGCGCCCTACCCGGGCGTGATCAGCCTCTCGGTGGATGCCACCGACCTCGATCGCAAGATCTTCCGCGTGCGCGAGACGATCCCCGTCTCGCCCGGCCCGCTCGCGCTGTACTACCCGCGCTGGCTGCCCGGCACGCATTCGCCCAGCGCCGCACTCGCGCAGCTGAGCGGCCTGCAGGTCAGCGCCGGCGGCAAGCCCGTCGCCTGGGTGCGCGACGCCGTCGACAGCGCGGCCTTCCACATCGAGGTGCCGGCCGGTGCGGCGGCACTCGACATCGAGTTCCAGTTCCTGACGCCGCTCGAGCCCGGCAGCGAACGCCAGGTCGTCACGCCCGACATGCTCGGCGTGCAGTGGAACGCCGTCGTGCTGTACCCGGCCGGCTACGCCGCCGCGAAGATCAGCGTGCAGCCCAGCCTGACGCTGCCGGCCGGCTGGCTGGCCGGCACCGCGCTGGAGCTGGCCTCGCCGGCCGTTGCCACCACCGGTGGCGCGAGCTTCTCGTTCAAGGCCACCGACCTCGACACGCTGGTCGACTCGCCGGTGTTCGCCGGCCGCCACCTGCAGCGCCTGGACCTCGACCCCGGCGCCAGCGCGGCCGGCCGCGCGCCGGTGTTCCTGAACGTGGTCGCCGACCGCGCCTCGCAGAACGTGATCAGCCCGGAGCAGCTCGCGGCGCACCGCGCGCTCGTCACGCAGGCCGACAAGGTGTTCGCGTCGCGGCACTTCACGCACTACGAGTTCCTGCTGGCGCTCAGCGAGCAGTTCGGCCACATCGGGCTGGAGCACCACCAGTCCAGCGAGAACGGCGTCAAGGCGGCCTACTTCACCGAATGGGCCAAGGGCTCGACCGGGCGCGACCTGCTGCCGCACGAGTACACCCACTCGTGGAACGGCAAGTTCCGTCGCCCGGCCGACCTGTGGACGCCGCACTTCAACACGCCGATGCGCGACAGCCTGCTGTGGGTCTACGAAGGCCAGACGCAGTACTGGGGCGCCGTGCTGGCCGCGCGCTCCGGCCTGGTCAGCGCCGCCGACGCACGCGCCGACCTGGCCGAGACCGCAGCCTGGCTCGACGCCCGCGCCGGCCGCGCCTGGCGCAGCCTGCAGGACACCAC
>NZ_JBFUFP010001370.1:0-1205 GCF_056403375.1 Rhizobacter sp. P2_H2 | reverse complement strand
GAAGACTCCTCGGGGGCTCAGTTGGCCGGCAGCGTCGGCAGCGTGAACGGCCTGGCCGGCGTCGTCAGCGCCTCCATGAAGGCGACGATGTCGCGCATCTCGTCGTTCGACAGCGACAGCGGCTTGACGCTCGCCGACAGGTTGGTGCGCACCTCGCCACCCCGGTTGTAGTGCGCCACGACGTCCATCAGCGTCGCCGCCGAACCGTCGTGGAAGTAGGGAGCGGTCAGGGCCACGTCGCGCAACGTCGGCGTCTTGAACGCGCCCTTCAGTGACGGCACCGGCTTGATCGCGAAGCGGCCGACGTCCGGGTTCGCCTGGCCGTAGGAGGTCAGGCCGATGTTGTGGAATCCGTTGTCGGTGAAGTTGGGGGCCTGGTGGCAGCCGGCGCAGTTGCCCTTGGCCGGATCGGCGAACAGGCGGAAGCCCTTCACCTGCTGCGCCGTCATCGCCTGGCGGTCCCCGCGCAGCCAGCGGTCGAACGGCGAGTCACTGCTGACCACGGTGCGCTCGAAGGCCGCGATCGCCTTCGAAGTCGTCGTCTTGTCGATCGCCTCGCCCGGGTAGGCGGCCGCGAAGGCGGACTTGTAGCCCGGGTTGACGGCCAGCCACGCGAACAGCGCATCGAGGTTCATCGCCATCTCGTCCATCGACTCCATCGGCCCCATCGCCTGGTGCTCGAGCGTCGCGCGGCGGCCGTCCCACATCTGGATGGTGTTGTAGCCGCTGTTGACGATGGTCGGCGACGCCCGTCCCAGCACCTTGCTGCGGAAGCCCTTGGCGGTGCCGAGGCCATCGGACCAGCCGTACAGCGGGCTGTGGCAACCGGCGCACGACAGGTTGCGCTCGGAGGACAGGCGGGCATCGAAGAACAGCATCTTGCCGAGCTCGACGCGCGCGGCGGTCGGCGCGTTGTCGTCCGGGTGCGGCGGCACCGCAGGCAACAGCCACTGCCGATCCTGCGGCGTCGCCGCCAGCGGGTCGTCGGCCGCCGGGGCAGCGCTCCATCCCAGGGTCGACAGACAGAGGGCCAGGGCCCATGGACGCATCCAGTTCATGGCGAATTCCTTTCTTTTGGGGCAACAACGTGCGACGGGAATGTGGACCTGATTTCGTCGCCGTGCGCGCCAAACGGACCCCTGCTTTGTCAACAATTGCCAACCGGCCGGCGAGCAGGGCCAAGGGCCCCGACAGTTGTCATTCGT
>NZ_JBFUFP010001369.1:0-1205 GCF_056403375.1 Rhizobacter sp. P2_H2 | reverse complement strand
GGCCCACACCTGGTACAGCACCACCGGCAGCGCCAGCAGGAAGGCCGACATCAGCGTGATCTTCAGCGGCACGAGGAAGGGCGAAATCACGTTGGTGGCGATCAGCTTGCCGCCGGCCGGCAGCGCCGCCACCAGCGGGTGCGCGAGCAGGTCGTAGAGGGCAGCCGGGCCGGGGTAGATCGCGAGGATGCCGAAGCACACGCCGATCGCGATCACCGCGCGGATCAGCCGGTCGCGCAGTTCGATCAGGTGCGTGACGAAGGGCTGCTCGGTGCCTTCCAGCTCATCGCGGCCGTCGCTGTTCAACTTCATGGGAGGGGTTCAGGTTCTCAGACCGACGAGCGCGGCGGGCGGAAGCGCGCGACACGCGCCGCGCCGGATTGCGCCTTGCTGCGCACGCCGTTGCGCTGCTTGTACCACTGCGGCGTGGCACCGCGTTTCAGGCGCCAGTTCTTCTTCGGGTGCTTGTACTGCGGCGGTGGGGGTTCCCAGCCGCTGTGCTGGCCGCTGTCGGCGCCCAAGGCCGGATCGCCGGGCGCATCCCAGGCGCTGGCCATGTCGGCGCGCGTCTGGTGGATCTCGTTCGACACCGTCTGCTCGACGTTGCGGGCCGCGTCCTCGAACTCGCCCTTCATCTTCTTGAGCTCTTCGAGCTCGATCGAGCGGTTCACCTCGGCCTTCACGTCGGCCACATAGCGCTGGGCCTTGCCGAGCAGGTGGCCGACGGTGCGGGCGACCTTGGGCAGCCGCTCCGGGCCGATGACGATCAGCGCCACGGCGCCGATCAGCGCGATCTTGTCGAAACCGAAATCGATCATGCGGCCGTCATCCGACGGGCCAGCCCGGGCCGGCCTCGGATGCTCACGATTTGGTCTTCGCTTCGACGTCGACGGTGTTCGGATCGGCGGCCTTCTGGCCGACCTGTTGCGACGGCGGCACGGCCTCGGCGTTGGCCGAGCCGTCCTTCATGCCGTCCTTGAAGCCCTTCACGGCGCCACCGAGGTCGCTGCCGATGTTCTTGAGCTTCTTGGTGCCGAACACCAGGACCACGATCACCAGCACGATGAGCCAGTGCCAGATGCTGAATGAACCCATGATTCTTCTCCTGCGGGAAATAGCGGATTCTAGGCGGTGAGGGGGTCAACCCTTGGCCCAGGGCCTTGGTCCGCCGATGACATGCATGTGCAAATGTGGCACTTCCTGCC
>NZ_JBFUFP010001368.1:0-1205 GCF_056403375.1 Rhizobacter sp. P2_H2 | reverse complement strand
CACTCACTTCGTTCGTTGTGGTCAAACAGTCGGCGACAGTCAGTTCACGAAGCGCGCTGCGCGCGCGGGCCAGGAAACCAGCCAGCTCCGGCGACCCGGCTTTATTGGCGCTCCACGGCCTCCCCCCACGCGCCTTTGGGCACCGCCCTGCTCCTTTGGGAGATGACAAGCGAACAAGTGGGGTTGATACCCGGGTGTATCCCGGGCCGTCCCGATCCGGGCCGACAGGCCCTTTCCTATAATCTTCGGTTCCGCCCAGCCCGTTCCCCTAGAGAGAAAACCGGATGAAAGCCTCCGAGATCCGCACCACGTTCCTGAAATTCTTCGAATCGAAGGGGCACACGGTGGTCGCCTCCAGCCCGCTGGTGCCGGCCAACGACCCGACGCTGATGTTCACCAACTCGGGCATGGTGCAGTTCAAGGACGTGTTCCTCGGCAGCGACAAGCGCCCCTACGTGCGCGCCGCCTCCGTCCAGGCCTGCCTGCGCGCCGGCGGCAAGCACAACGACCTCGAGAACGTCGGCTACACCGCGCGCCACCACACCTTCTTCGAGATGCTGGGCAACTGGAGCTTCGGCGACTACTTCAAGCACGACGCGCTCACCTGGGCCTGGGAACTGCTGACCCAGGTCTACAAGCTGCCGGCCGACAAGCTGTGGGCCACCGTCTACATCGACGACGACGAGGCCTACGACATCTGGACGAAGGTGATCGGCCTGCCGCCCGAGCGCGTGGTGCGCATCGGCGACAACAAGGGCGCGAAGTACGCCTCCGACAACTTCTGGATGATGGCCGACACCGGCCCCTGCGGCCCCTGCTCGGAGATCTTCTACGACCACGGCCCCGGCATCGCCGGCGGCCCGCCCGGCTCGCCCGATGCCGATGGCGACCGCTACATCGAGATCTGGAACAACGTGTTCATGCAGTTCGACATGCAGCCCGACGGCAGCATCAGGAAGCTGCCGGCGCCCTGCGTCGACACCGGCATGGGCCTGGAGCGCCTGGCCGCAATCCTGCAGCACGTGCACAGCAACTACGAGAYCGACCTGTTCGACAAGCTGATCCGCGCCGCCTCCCGCGAGACGGGTGAAAAAGACCTGTCGAACAAGAGCCTGCGCGTGATCGCCGACCACATCCGCGCGACCGCCTTCCTGGTCAGCGACGGCGTGATCCCGAGCAACGAAGGCCGCGGCTACGTGCAGCGC
>NZ_JBFUFP010001367.1:0-1206 GCF_056403375.1 Rhizobacter sp. P2_H2 | reverse complement strand
GGCCCAGGACGAGGAAGTCAGAAAGGAAGGCATCCAGCGATTCTAGGGACGCCGGGCTTTATCCCTGTGTCGAATAAACAAGCAACGAAAATGTTCTTCCTGCTTATATATGAGCGCCCGTACAGTCGCGGGTCTCCCAGAACCGAACTCCAGGCGATGTATCAATACACCCCGTTCGACACCCAGTTCGTCAAGCAACGCGCGGCCCAGTTCCGCGACCAGCTCCAGCGCAACCTCGCCGGCACGCTGGGCGATGACGAGTTCCGCGCCCTGCGCCTGCAGAACGGCTGGTACATCCAGCGCCATGCGCCGATGGCCCGCATCGCGGTGCCGTACGGCGAGCTGAGCGCCACGCAGCTGCGCATGCTGGCGCGCATCGCGCGCGAGTTCGACCGCGGCTATGCCCACTTCACGACGCGGCAGAACTGCCAATACAACTGGATCCCGCTGCCGAAGGCGGCCGACGTGATGGACCTGCTGGCCTCGGTCAGCATGCACGGCATCCAGACCAGCGGCAACTGCATCCGCAACATCACGAGCGACTGCTTCGCCGGCGTCGCGGCCGACGAGGTCATCGACCCCCGCCCCTACTGCGAGATCCTGCGCCAGTGGAGCACGCTGAACCCCGAGTTCGCGTTCCTGCCGCGCAAGTTCAAGATCGCCGTCAGCGGCGCGAAGGAAGACCGTGCCGCGATCGCTTGGCACGACATCGGCCTGCAGCTGCTGAAGAACGAGGCCGGCGAGATCGGCTTCAAGGTGCTGGTCGGCGGCGGCATGGGGCGCACGCCGGTCATCGGCACGGTGATCAGCGAGTTCCTGCCGTGGCAGCAGATCCTCGTCTACCTCGAGGCCATCGTGCGGGTCTACAACCGCTACGGCCGGCGCGACAACATGTACAAGGCGCGCATCAAGATCCTGGTGAAGGCCGAAGGCCAGCGCTTCCTCGACGACGTGGCCGAGGAGTTCAAGAAGATCCTCGAGCTCGACAGCGACGGCACCGAGCAGATCATTCCGCAGGCCGAGTTCGACCGCGTCGCGGCGCACTTCGTGACGCCGGCCGGCGTCGCACCTGTCCCTGGCAACACGAGTGCGAACAGCCGGATCGACATCCCCGCCGACGCGCCCGCCGCCTACCAGCGCTGGCTCGAGCGCAACGTGCACCCGCACCAGCTGGCCGGCTACCGCAGCGTGACGCTGTCGCTCAAG
>NZ_JBFUFP010001366.1:0-1207 GCF_056403375.1 Rhizobacter sp. P2_H2 | reverse complement strand
GTAGAAGCGCTGCGCTTCGCGATTGACGACGACGCCGAGCGAGACACAGTCGATCCGCGTGCAGATGCCGCCGTCGTACAGCGGCGCGCGCGCGTCGATCGCCACCATGTGCGCCTGCGTCGGATCGCCAATCGAATCGGCGCCGGCCTCCATCATGGATTTGAGCAGCACGCCTTGGTTGAATCGCGTGCCGCGGATCAGGAAGTTGTCGGAGGGCCACTCGCCGCGCCCGTTCCGGCCCCAGGCCTCGCGCAGCCAATCGCGGTTGGATTCGAAGCCACCGGCAGCCAGCACACAGCTTCTGGCCTCGATGCGCTCGCCGCTGGCAGTGCAGGCGGCGACGAAGCGATCTCCGTCGAGTTCGACCGACACCACCGGCGTGTCATAGCGGATCTGCACGCCCAGTTTCTCGGCACTGCGAAAGTAGGCGTTGACCAGCGCCTTGCCACCGCCCATGAAGAATGCGTTGGTGCGTGCCACGTGCAGGGCTCCCGACAGCGGCGGCTGGAAGTGCACGCCGTGCTTGCGCATCCAATCGCGGCAGTTCGACGAAGCGCGGATTGTCAGGCGCGCAAGTGCTTCGTTGGTGATGCCGCCGGTCACCTTCAGCAGGTCTTGCCAATACTCCTCTTCGGGGTAGGCATCGACCAGCACGTCCTGCGGCGCGTCGTGCATGCAGCGCAGATTGCGCGTGTGCTGCGAATTGCCACCGCGCCATTCGCGTGGCGCGGCCTCAACCAGCATCACCGACGCGCCGGCCTCGCGTGCCATCAGTGCAGCACACAACGCAGCATTCCCGCCGCCGATCACCAGCACGTCGAGCATCTGATCGTCTCCTCTTCGCATGGAGACGCACTGTAGGGACGCTCGCGTCGGGACGGTAGACGGCTCCAGGGCAAGTGGTGTTCAGGGTTCGTGAAGGGTCGCGCCAGGCCAGCGCTGCTGCGCGACCAGCCCGGCGGCCACCCTGCGAAGCACCACGCGCGCTGCCAGCGCGGCCGGCGACAGCTCGTCGTCGGAGAGGCTGGCCAACAGGTTGCGCCGCCGCGCGCTGCGCTCCGCCAGTTCGATGCGCGCCATTTCGTCGGCCGGCAGGCGCACCGTCGCGGCGCCGGGCTGGATGGTCGCCGCCAGTCCGGCCCGCACCGCGTCCATCAGCACCGCCAGGCCGTCGATCTCGAGCACGACGTGGGGCACACAACGCTCG
>NZ_JBFUFP010001365.1:0-1208 GCF_056403375.1 Rhizobacter sp. P2_H2 | reverse complement strand
GTCGAGCGCGGCCAGCCCGTCGGCCGGCGCGATCGGCTGCAGCGAGCCGGGCTGCACCAGCCGGCGGTCGGCCGCGGCGCCGATCTCGGCCCACGGCCCCCAGTTGATGCTCAGCGTCGGCAGGCCCTGCGCCTGGCGGTGCCAGGCCAGCGCGTCCTCGAAGGCATTCGCCGCCGCGTGGTTGACCTGCCCCGGCGAGCCGGCCACCGATGCGCCGGACGAGAAGAACACCAGGAAGTCCAGCTCGCCGCACAGCGTGTGCAGGTTCCAGCTGCCGAACACCTTCGGGCCCATCACGGTCGCGAAGCGCGGCCAGGTCTGGCCGGCGATCACGCCATCGTCGAGCACGCCGGCTGCGTGGATCACGCCGGCCAGCGGCGCGGTCAGCGCGGCCACCATCCGCTGCACGTCGTCGCGCCGTGCCACGTCGCCGAGCGCAAGCTGCACCTCGACGCCCTGCGCGCGCAGCCGGCCGATCACGCGTTGCGCACGCTCGTCGGCCGCGTTGCGGCCCATCAGCACCAGGTGGCGCGCGCCCTGCTCCGCCAGCCACTCGGCGACGCGCAGCCCGAGCCCGCGCAGGCCACCGGTCACGAGGTAGCCGCGCGACGCGTCGATCGCGAGGCTGCCGTGCGCGGCATGCGCCTCGTGCGGCACCAGCCGCCGCGCCAGCCGGCGGCTGCCGCGCAGCGCAATCTGGTCCTCGCGCGACGCGGCCTGCAGCTCGGCGACCAGCGCCGTGGCCGCCGCAGCCGCATCGGCGGCCGGGTCGAGGTCGATGCGCCGGCACTGCAGCTCCGGATGCTCGATCGCGACCACGTGGCCCATGCCCCAGGCCGTGGCCTGCGCCGGGTTCGCGCCTTCATGGCGGTGCGTGGCCTGCGCGCCGCGCGTCGCGATCCACAGCGCGGGCCGGGACGATCCGGGCTGGGCCRCCATCGCCTGCACCGTCTGCAGCAGCGCGCTGACAAGGAACTGCTGGTCGCGTGCGATGTCGTCGGTCGACAACCCGGCGTGAGCGGCGAGGTCCAGCGCCTGCAGCTGCACGACACCGCGGCACGGCAGCGGGCTGCGCAAGGCTTGAGCGAGCGCGTCGGCGGTCGGCGCCACCAGCTCCGGCAGATCGCCGGCGCGGCGCAGCTCGCCGATCAACGCGTCGGCGAAACCCGCCCGGTCGGCGAGCACCAGCCAGCGCGACGGTTCACGCT
>NZ_JBFUFP010001364.1:0-1208 GCF_056403375.1 Rhizobacter sp. P2_H2 | reverse complement strand
GTCGCCGCGCTGACCACCAACCAGCTGCCGAACCTCGAATCGGCCGACCTGCGTGCGATCAGCACGTCGGCGCTGCGCCAGCTGAACTCCGACCAGCTCGGTGCGCTGACCAGCGACCAGTTCGCCGCCCTGACGACCGCGCAAGTGGCTGCCCTGACGACGACCCAGCTGTCCACGCTGGGCACCGGCGACCTGAACGCGCTGACGACCAACCAGTTCGCGATCCTGTCGACCGCCCAGGCTGCTGCACTGACGAGCGACCAGATCCCGACGCTCGAATCGGCCGACCTGCGTGCCCTGAGCACCGCCGCGATCCGCAACTGGACGACCGCGCAAGTCGATGCGCTGACCTCCGACCAGATGGGCCAGTTGACGACCGCGCAAGTGGCCGCCCTGACGACCGCCCAGCTGAGCAACCTGGTGACCGACGACCTGAACGCGCTGAACACCGCGCAGTTCGTCGCGCTGTCGACCGCGCAAGTCGCCGGCCTGACCGCGACGCAGATCGCCGGGCTGCAATCCGATGACCTGCGTGCCCTGACGACGGCGCAGTACGCCGCGCTGAACACCGCSCAGGTCGCSGCGCTSACCACCGACCAGATCCCGAACCTSGAATCSGCCGACCTGCGYGCCATCAGCACCGCCGCGCTGCGCCAGCTGAACTCCGACCAGCTGGGTGCCCTGACGAGCGACCAGTTCGCTGCGCTGACGACCGCCCAGGTGGCGGCGCTGACGCCGGCGCAACTCGCCAGCCTCGGCTCCGACGACCTGAACGCGCTGACGACCAGCCAGTTCGCGATCCTGTCGACCGCCCAGGCCGCCGCGCTGACCACCGACCAGATCCCGCACCTGGAATCGGCCGACCTGCGCGCCCTGAGCACCGCCGCGATCCGCAACTGGACGACCGCGCAAGTCGACGCGCTGACCTCCGACCAGATGGGCCAGCTGACGACCTCGCAGGTCGCCGGCCTGACGACCGCCCAGCTGAGCAACCTGGTCACCGACGACCTGAACGCGATGAACACCGCGCAGTTCGCCGCGCTGTCGACCGCCCAGGTCGCCTCGCTGACGCCGACGCAGATCGCGGGCCTGCAGTCCGATGACCTGCGTGCGCTGACCACCGCGCAGTACGCCGCGCTGAACTCGGCCCAGGTCGGTGCGCTGACGACCGACCAGATCCCGAACCTCGAATCGGCCGACCTGCGCGC
>NZ_JBFUFP010001363.1:0-1209 GCF_056403375.1 Rhizobacter sp. P2_H2 | reverse complement strand
CGGCTTCGGTGGTGACCGACAGCGTGTTCGCATCGGCCGTCACCACCGTCATCGTCAGCGAGCCGCTGACGGCGGCCGCGCCGGTGGCGCCGGCGCAGTCCATGAAGGTCAGCGTGTAGACCTCGCCGGCATCGAGTTGCCCGTTCAGCAGGCTGCCGGGCGTGCCGCCGGTGATGCTKAGCACCGCGCTGCCGCCGCCGGCGCAGTCGACCGTGGCGTTCGTGACCGCCAGGGCCGACACGCCTTGCGCCGATTCATGGGCGGCCGCCACCGTGGCCTGCGTGGCCACCACCGACTGGGCCGCGAGCACGCTGGTGTCGAGCACCGTGCCCGCGTCGCCGGAGACCAGCGTGGCGTTCGCGCTGTAGCCGGTGGCGGTGTCGAGGCTCAGCTGCTCGCCGGCGTCACTGTTGCTGCTGCCCCCGCCGCCGCAGGCGGCCAGCGCAGTGGTGCACAGCAGGGCGAGCGGAAAGCGGGCGGTACGGCGGATCGAACGGCTCATGGCGGGCTCCTCGGAAAGTTGTGGGTGTCCATTGAACGCGGTGGGCCGCGGCGTGGCGACCGCGTTGCGCGACGATTTGCGACAGCATTGAAACATCAGCCGAGCGTGACGCGCACGCGGTGCGTGCTGCCATCGCGCTCGAAGGCCAGCGCGCCGCCGAGCCGCGTCGCGACCTGCCGCACGATCGCGAGACCGAGGCCGGTGCCGGGCCGCGAGCGGCTGCCGTCGCCGCGCGCGAACGCATCGGTCAGGCGCTCCACGGCCTCGGCAGGGATGCCGTCGCCGGCATCGTCGACGGTGATCCAGGCCTGCGCGGCCGAGCCGCCGACGCGCACCCGCACCGGCGGGCGGCCGTGCTTCAGCGCGTTGTCGACGAGGTTGGCGATCAGCCGCTCGACGAGCAGCCGGTTGGCGTGCTCGCGTGGCAATGCGGCCGGCGCGTCGAGCGAGAGTTCGGCGGCGGGCCGCTCGAAGCTGCTGACGACCTGCCGCGCGACGGCGGCGAGGTCCACCGTCTCGTCGCACGGCAGTTCGCCGGCGCGCACGTGGTCGAGGAAGCTCTCGATCAGCCGGTCGGCGTCCTGCACGTTGCGCACGATGCTGGCGCGGCGGGCCTGCGTCTCGGGGGTGTCGGGCAGCAGCTCGGCGGCCATGCGGATGCGGCCGAGCGGGCTGCGCAGGTCGTGCGAGACGCCGGCCAGCAGCAC
>NZ_JBFUFP010001362.1:0-1212 GCF_056403375.1 Rhizobacter sp. P2_H2 | reverse complement strand
TTCTTCAACGTGCTGGCGATCTCGGTGTTCCACAACCTGACGGTGGCGGCCACCGTCGGCAAGGGCATCGTCGTGCCGGGCGTCGTCGATCACCACGTGGTGTTCGGTGCGCTGATCGGCGCGATCGTCTGGAACGTCGTGACCTGGTGGTACGGCATTCCGTCCAGTTCGTCGCACGCGCTGATCGGCGGCATCTGCGGCGCGGTGATCGCGAAGGCCGGCATCGGCGCGCTGGTCGGTGGCGGCCTGCTGTGGATCGTCGCCTTCATCTTCATCTCGCCGGCGCTCGGCTTCCTGCTGGGTTCGCTGGCGATGGTGGCGGTGGCCTGGATCTGCCGGCGCAGCTCGCCGCTGCGCGTGGACAACTGGTTCCGCCGGCTGCAGCTGCTGTCGGCCGGGCTGTACAGCCTGGGSCACGGCGGCAACGACGCGCARAAGACCRYCGGCATCATCTGGATGCTGCTGATCGCCACCGGCTACGCGGCAGCCGATTCGAAGGCACCGCCCGGCTGGGTGATCGGCAGCTGCTACCTGGCGATCGGGCTGGGCACGATGTTCGGCGGCTGGCGCATCGTGCTGACGATGGGCCAGAAGATCACCAAGCTGAAGCCGGTCGGCGGTTTTTGCGCCGAGACCGGCGGTGCGATGACGCTGTTCCTTGCGACCGCGCTCGGCATCCCGGTGTCGACCACGCACACCATCACCGGCGCGATCGTGGGCGTCGGCTCGGTGCGGCGAGCGTCGGCGGTGCGCTGGGGCGTCGCGGGCAACATCGTGTGGGCGTGGATCTTCACGATCCCGGCCGCCGCCTTCGTGGCCGCGATCGCCTACTGGGCCAGCTTCACGATGTTCCCCTGAAGAATCACTGGCTGATCTTCCGGGCTTCCTCGACCTGGTACTCGAAGTAGCGCTGGCCGCCGAACGCGATCGTCGCCATCAGCACGGTGGCGCCCAGCAGCAGCGCGATCACGACGCCGATCACCGCGGCCCAGCCGGCCGGAGTGACGGGCTCGCCGCGGTTGAAGCGCAGGCTCCACTTCTCGTCGGGCATCAGGCCGTAGACGATGGCGGCCAGCATCGCCGCCGCGATCGCGATGCCCAGCAGCGGGATCAGCGCCCACGAGAGCGGGTCGTCCTGGCCGATGCGGATCACGCGCAGCACGCCATAGGCGCCGATCAGCGTGGGCACCGGCCAGAGCCAGGCCCACACGT
>NZ_JBFUFP010001361.1:0-1218 GCF_056403375.1 Rhizobacter sp. P2_H2 | reverse complement strand
ATGCTCGGTCTCGCGGTGCTGGAGCTGGTCGGCCTGCTGTCGTCGTTCAGCCCGAGCGAGTGGATCGACCACTCGCTGCTGCCCGAGCCCAACTCCGACGCCGGCCTGGACGGCGTGCTGGGCTGGCTGCACCTGGGCAAGGTGCCGACGCTGATCCTGCTGGTGCTGCTGCTGGCCGGTTTCTCGATCTGCGGCTACCTGGTGCAGATGSTGGCCTCGGGCGTCAGCGGCGCCTACCTGCCGGGCCTGGTCGCCTCGCTGCCGGCCGGCGCCGGCGCCATCGCGGCGGTGCGCCTGCTCGGCGGCGCGCTCGGGCGGATCATCCCGCGCGACGAAAGCTCCATCGTCAGCGAACGCGAGTTCATCGGCCGGGTCGCCACCATCACCAGCGCGTCCACCCGCGAAGGGCTGGCCTCGCAGGCGCGGCTGCGCGATGCGCACGGCCGGGCCCATTTCCTCCTGGCCGAACCCGACGTGGCCGGCCTGGTGCTGGCCGACGGCATGGAGGTGCTGGTGGTGTCGCGCGTCGGCAGTATCTACAGAGTGATCGCAAACCCGCACCCGACGCTGATGTAGCGTGCGGGGCACCCACAACGTTTCGGATCCATCGAGGAGGAGGTCGTGATGAACAGTCTGATCGAGATCGGCGTGCTCGCCGCCATTGCGCTGCTGGCGATCGTGCTGATCGGCCTGGTGCTGGCGCGGCTCTACAAGCGCTCCACCAAGGAAACCGCGTTCGTTCGCACCGGCCTGGGCGGCCAGAAGGTCATCATGGACGGCGGCGCCATCGTGCTGCCGGTGTTCCATGAGCTGGTGATGGTGAACATGAACACGCTCAAGCTCGAGGTGCTGCGCCGCGAGCGCGAGAGCCTGATCACGAAAGACCGCATGCGCGTCGACGTGATCGCGGCGTTCTTCGTGCGCGTCAAGCAGACCGCCGAGGCGATCAGCACCGCGGCCCAGACGCTGGGCGCGCGCACGCTGAGCCCGAACGAGCTGAAGGCGCTGGTCGAGGACAAGTTCGTCGATTCGCTGCGCGCGACCGCCGCGACCATGACCATCCAGGAGCTGCAGGACAAGCGCCGCGAGTTCGTCCAGGCGGTGCAGAACGCGGTGGCCGAAGACCTCGAGAAGAACGGGCTCGAGCTCGAGTCCGTCTCGCTGACCAGCCTGGACCAGACCGACAAGCAGTTCTTCAACCCGAACAATGCCTTCGAC
>NZ_JBFUFP010001360.1:0-1219 GCF_056403375.1 Rhizobacter sp. P2_H2 | reverse complement strand
TCATTGCTCCATTCTCTCAATCGAAGGAGCCTCCTCGGAACCCGGGGCGATTCAAGTTGCCATGTCCTGTACTTTGGAGTAGCGATTTTGGTAGCAGCATCGCAACTCATTGATTTCATTGGGTTGCGGTACATTGCAAAGCCGCTGAGGCGAGTGCGTCCGGCGTGATGCCGGCGCTCGGCACCGACGCAGGGTGCTTGGAATTCGCTTGCGGGCCACGGGCTGGATCGGCTGCGAAAGCGAGTTCCTTGGAATTGAGAATCGGCCGCAAAGCCGCGCCAACGCTCACTTCACGGACCGGCCTGTCACCCGGTGTTCAACGGGACTTGGAGAGGGTGTATGCCAGCGCGGCCTGACGCGTCTCGGATCAACAATGGCACCGAATCAGTCTTTTKCTGATTCCTTCAGACGGTTGCCGCTGTTAGGGTCGCGTACTGCACGCTTGTTAAGGGGGGCAAGTAGCCTTCGGGACATTTGCCAGATACTTCAGGCGGAGATAAGGCCATTAGGGGCGTTCTTGTAACCCCGCTTGAGAACGATGAAAGTGCTGACTGCTTGATTGGCATTCCTTGACCTTACCCGTTGCCATAAGGGAGTAATTCATGAGTATGCGGCCACGTATGTCGTCCCGATGGCCGAAAAGGTCACGACTCAAAAGGCAGCGACCAAAAACAATCACAAACCGGCCTACGGAAGAGAGAAAGCCGGCAATTCCTTGGTTAAAGGAAATCGAGGACCTTTTGAACGCAATTGTTAGCTTCACATTGCAATCAATCGGAACCTTCGCCCTAGGGCTGCTTGTGCTTTTTCGTTCGGAACCTTCGACGAGACTCTGGAAATTGCAGGAGGAGCAGAAAGTTTTACCCTGGGCAACTGCTTTGATAGCGACCTCCGCCCTTTTTAGTGCCATTTCTCCCGTAGCCTTTGAACTTACCGCCAGCTCCAGGCACGAGTGGATGAATCTTCTTGTTAAAGCCGTCAATGTTGCGGACTACGTTGAAAGATTCTTGCCCACAATTTCTGTAGGACTGTTTTTTTGCGGTGTTGCAGTGCTGCCGTGGCTGAAAAAACCTAAAGAACTGAGGAGGATTCGACTCTTTGTCGCGACTTGCTTCTCCATAGCATTGATAGCGAGCCTCATGTATTCCGTGCTGTACCGAACGACGATGATTGGACCCATCATGGGTKCAGATAAAGTCATCCGCTATTACCCCTCCAA
>NZ_JBFUFP010001359.1:0-1222 GCF_056403375.1 Rhizobacter sp. P2_H2 | reverse complement strand
AGGTAGGGCTTGATCGAGTTGTACTGCGTGAAGAACTGCGTCATGTCGACGATCAGGTCACGCACCACCGGCAGGCCCGGCAGCGGCTTCAGCACGACGACGTCGGGCAGCGTGCGCATGTTGGTCAGGCACGCGAGGCCGTTCTTGCCGTTGATGTTCATCGCGTCCGAACCGCAGACGCCTTCGCGGCACGAGCGGCGGAAGCTGATCGTCGGGTCGACCGCCTTCAGCTTCATCAGCGCATCGAGCAGCATGCGCTCGCTGCCGTCGAGCTCGACCTCGAGGGTCTGCATGCGGGGCTTCGAATCCGTGTCGGGGTCGTAGCGGTAGATCTGGAAAACACGCTTGGTCATGAAATGCTTTCGACGTTCTCGTGGCGATGGCTCAGAACGAGCGGACCTTCGGCGGAATCGACTCGGCCGTCAGCGGGGTCAGTTTCACGGGCTTGTAGTCGAGGCGGTTGCCCTCGCTGTACCACAGCGAGTGCTTCATCCACACCTTGTCGTTGCGGCCGTTCGGGAATTCCGGCGAATCGGCGTAGTCGTTGACGGTGTGCGCGCCGCGGCTCTCGTGGCGGGCGGCCGCCGAGATCATCGTGGCGAGCGCCGCCTCGATCAGGTTCTCGACTTCCAGCGCCTCGATGCGGGCGGTGTTGAACACCTTGGACTTGTCGGCCAGGTGGATGTTCTTCACGCGCTCGGCGATCGCCTTGACCTGCTCGACGCCTTCGTCCATCGTCGCCTGCGTGCGGAACACGCCGGCATGCTTCTGCATCGAGTTGCGCAGGTCGTTGGCGACGTCCTGCGCGTATTCGCCGCCGCTGCTCGCCTCGTACTTGTTCAGGCGGGCCAGCGTGCGCTCGGCCGCATCGGCCGGCAGCGGCTTGTGGGCCTGGGTCTTCAGCGCCGAATCGACGATGTGGTTGCCGGCCGCGCGGCCGAACACCAGCAGGTCGAGCAGCGAGTTCGTGCCCAGGCGGTTCGCGCCGTGCACGCTGACGCAGGCGCATTCGCCGACCGCGTACAGGCCGTTGACCACCGCGTTCGGGTCGCCGTCCTTCGGCACCACGACCTGGCCGTGGATGTTGGTCGGGATGCCGCCCATCTGGTAGTGGATGGTCGGCACGACCGGGATCGGCTCCTTCGTGATGTCGACGTTCGCGAAGTTGTGGCCGATCTCCAGCACGCTGGGCAGGCGCTTCATGATCGTCTCGGAGCCGAGG
>NZ_JBFUFP010001358.1:0-1227 GCF_056403375.1 Rhizobacter sp. P2_H2 | reverse complement strand
ACTTTCACTCTTCACGACTCTGAACAACGCGCCCCAAGACTTTGGAGTCTTGGTGGAGGTAAGCGGGATCGAACCGCTGACCTCTTGCATGCCATGCAAGCGCTCTCCCAGCTGAGCTATACCCCCAAGAATCCTTGAATTCTGGTGACCATCGGGTTGACCTTTCAGCCTTCCTTCTGGCGCTGCGCTGTTCTCAGTAGCGAAGACCACGATTATAGGCAGATTTTTCAGGCCCTCTGCAAGCGGCTCAAAACTTTTTCACGCGCAAAGAGCTCGAGCACCGCATCGACCGACGGCGTCTGCGCACGACCGCACACCAGCACGCGAACGGCATGCGCGAGCTGCGGCATCTTGAGGCCGTGTGCACCCAGCGTCTCCTTGATCGCGGCCGCGATCGCGGGCTTGCTCCACTCGCTCGCGGCGAGCTTCTCGCGCAAGGTCGCGAGCGCCGGCTTCACCGCATCGGTCACGTGCGTCGCGAGGTCTTCGGCACTCGGCGCCACGTCGGCGAAATACATCTGCAGCCAGTCGGCCAGCTCCACCGTCGTCGAGCAGCGGTCCTTGAACAGGCCGCAGCGCGCCGCCGCTTCGTCTTCCGACACGCTGATGCCGCGGCGCGCGAACTGCGCCACGACCAGCGCGGCCAGGCGCCGCTCGTCGATCGTCTTCAGGTAGTGCGCGTTGACCCACGCGAGCTTCGCCGCATCCCACTGCGCCGGGCTCTTCGACAGGTGGCTGCCGTCGAACCACGACACCAGCTGCTCGCGCGTGAACAGCTCTTCATCGCCGTGGCTCCAGCCGAGGCGCGCCAGGTAGTTCAGCATCGCCTCGGGCAGGAAGCCGTTCTCCTCGTACGCGGTCACGCTGACCGCCCCACGCCGCTTCGACAGCTTCTGCCCGTCATCGCCGAGGATCACCGGCACATGGCCGAACAGCGGCAGCGGCGCCTTCAGCGCGTTGAAGATGTTGATCTGCCACGGCGTGTTGTTCACATGCTCGTCGCCGCGGAACACATGGCTGATGGCCATGTCCCAGTCGTCGACGACCACCGCGAAGTTGTAGGTCGGCACACCGTCGGCCCGCATGATGATCAGGTCGTCGATCTCCTTGTTCGCGATGCTGATCGGGCCCTTGACCAGGTCGTCCCAGCTGACGATGCCGTCGTGCGGGTTCGCGAAACGGATCACCGCCTCCACGCCGGCGGGCGGCGTCGGCAGCGTCTTGCCG
>NZ_JBFUFP010001357.1:0-1229 GCF_056403375.1 Rhizobacter sp. P2_H2 | reverse complement strand
GAGCTCATGAAGGGTTCTCGGTAGAGACTCAGAAGAAGAAGGTGATGCCGCCGGTCAGCTCGAGGTTCTGCGTGTTCTGGCGCTTGCCGAGCAGGTCGAGCGTGAAGATGTGGTCGCGCATGTCGACCTGCAGCGCCATCCAGTCCTTCAGGAACACGCGGGTGCCGAGCCCGACGTTGAAGGTCTGCTTGCGCTGGTCGTTGAACTTGGTGCTGCCGACGCCGCCGATCAGGTACACCGCCGACGCCTTCGCGGTGTTGCGGCCGAAGAAGATCTCGCCCGGCAGCACGTTCACGCCGATCGAGACGTTGTAGTAGCGCAGCTTCTGGCTGTCGTCGGAGAGCACGCCGCCGGGCAGGATCTGCCGGAACGATTCATCGCTCACCTTGGTCTGGGCGTAGACGGCCTCGACGAAGTAATCCTCGGTGATGTGGTAGCCCACGCGCAGGCCCGAGACGGCGTTGGCGCCGAAGTTCTGCGTGCTGTAGGTGCCGCCGAACAGGCCGAACTCGAAGTCGTTCGACGGGATCTTCGGCACGTTCACCGGGCGGCGATCGACCTGCGGCACGATCACCTGCTCGTTGCCGGGTTCGACGACCTGCTGCTGGTTCTGGGCCTGCGCCGCGAACGGCGCGGCAAGGCAGGCCGCGAGGACAAGACGTTGGAGTTTGCGCATGGCCGTCAATTGAAGAAGAAGGAGAAGCCGACCGTGGCGGCACGGTACTCGGCGCTGCGGGTGTCGTCGATGAACACCGTGTAGAGCGACCAGTCGGCCCGCAGCACGAAGCGGTCGGACAGGTGGTAGCGCACGCCGATGCCGGCGTCGGCCATCTTGGAGTTGGTGCCGACCGCGTCGACCAGCGTCGAATTGGGCACGTTCTTGAACTTGCCGAAGCCGACCGCGAAGAACGGCGACAGGCGCTTGTCGGACCAGGGCTCGACCATCAGGTTGGCATGCCAGAAATCGCTGCCGGAGAACACGCCCTRCACCTGGCCGAGCGTGGCTTCGAGCGACAGCGTGTCCGACAGGCGGTAGCCGGTCCACATCTTCAGCATCGGCTCGCCCTTGAAGCGGCCCCAGCCGGTGCCGAACTCGACGCGGCGATTCAGGTAGTCGTCGAGCAGCACGTCGCGGAAGGTCTTGGTGCTGCCGGCCTCGGTCAGCGTGGTCTCGAGCTGCGCGCGCGTGACCCAGCCTTCCTTGCCCTTGTCGGTGCGCACCTTGAACC
>NZ_JBFUFP010001356.1:0-1231 GCF_056403375.1 Rhizobacter sp. P2_H2 | reverse complement strand
GCGGCTGTCGACGAAGGCGGCGTTCCGTTCGCCTTTGAGAATCTGTACGATGACATCGCATCATTGAACCCCAGCGGCACCAAGTTGGCCGTGTCAGCCAAGAGCGACAGCACGCGTCCTGACCCTCCGACATCGGTGAACAGGTCAACTTGGTAGCCCACAGGTACCTTTACCGACGACGCCAGGCGCATCCAGCCGGCGGGCGCATCGGCTGCTCCTTCACCGGTGCAATAACTTCTGCCCGCGTAGTTGATGTCTTCGTAGAAGCACGCTTGCGACGTAGAGCCACCAACGCGGCTGAACGTGAATATCTGGTTGGTCGAGCCGGCACAGCTCCATTGCTGCACATTGGTGCGATCCGCGGTGCTGCGGTCGGCCACATCGATGCACTTGCCGCTCTTCTGGTTCTTGATCGTGAACTGATCGGAACCGGTGGCCGGTTGAATCGCGAAGCGTTGCTGGCCGGAGCCGTTGTCGCTCCACTGTTGCACGTTGGCGCCGTCGTTGGTGAAGCCGCCGACGATGTCGATGGCCTTGCCACTGTTCACGTTGAGCAGCTTGTAGAACCCTCCGCCGAGGCTTGTCACGTCAAACTGTTGCGCCGTGGTTCCGTTGCAGGTGTATTGCTGAATGTTTATGCCGTCTCCCAGTCCGGCAGCATCAACGTCGACACATTTGCCGCTGTGGGCGGCTTTGATTGTGTAGCGACCAGCCTCCAGATCTGCCGCCACGGCAGGTGTGACGCCATAGAGCGTGGTGACGACGACCACTGCCAACGTGTGCATTGAAAGTCTCATGGATCCTCTCCATTGGTGAATAGAGACACGGTAGCGCTAAAGTGGAAACGCATCCATTGCACACCGCGCGGCCATCGTTGCAACGACAGGAACGCTCGAGGGTTTTCTCTCACTGATTTCACGTGTTCTGTTTCAGTCGCCACAGGTGGACGCAATTTCGTGGAGACGCGGCGCACACTCATTGAGATCCCAACAGCAGGCGGCAGGTGGATGCGAGCGTCAGCAGGTTTGGGTCGCGCTCGCGCGCACGCAGGTAGCTCAAGCCGATCTGTTGGCGCACGGCGAAGCGCGGGTGCAGGGGAATCAGTCGGACAGAGGCGTTGAGAACATCGCGGACGCGACCGGGCAGCAATGTGCACCCGACGCCACCGCTGACGAAGTTGATCAGCGTGAAGATGTCGCCAACCTGCAGTGCGACCTGGGGGGTGTAGCCG
>NZ_JBFUFP010001355.1:0-1232 GCF_056403375.1 Rhizobacter sp. P2_H2 | reverse complement strand
CACCACCAGCAGCACGGCCAGCAGCAGCTCGAACTCGACGTGCTTGACCGACGCGCGGATGCCGGTGGTGCGGTCGCTGAGGACGCTGACGCTGACACTGGGCGGCAGCCCGGCCTGCAGCTCGGGCARTCGCGCCTTGATGCCGTCGACGGTGGCGATCACGTTGGCGCCGGGCTGGCGCTGCACGTTCAGGATGATCGCGGGCACCAGCGGGCGCGCATCGGGGTGGGCGGCGCACTCGGCGCAGTCGATGCCGGCCCAGGCGCCCAGGCGCACGTTCTCGGCGCTGTTGACGACCTGGGCCACGTCGGCGATGCGCACCGGCGCGTTGTTGCGCCACGCGACCACCAGCGACTTGTAGTCGTCCACCGTCAGCAGCTGGTCGTTGGCGTTGATGCTGTAGGTGCGGGTCGGGCCGTCGAAGCTGCCCTTGGCGCTGTTCGCGTTGGCGCCGGTGATGGCAGTGCGCAAGGTGTCGATGCCGATGCCGTACGACGCGAGGGCTTGCGTGTCGGCCTGGATGCGCACGGCCGGGCGCTGGCCGCCGCTCAGCGACACCAGGCCGACGCCGTTGACCTGCGACATCTTCTGCGCGAGCCGCGTGTTGACGAGGTTCTGCACCTCGGTGAGCGGCAGCGAATCGGAGGTGATCGCGAGCGTCAGCACCGGCGCATCGGCCGGGTTGACCTTGGCGTAGACCGGCGGCGCCGGCAGGTCGGCCGGCAGCAGCGAGCCGCCGGCGTTGATGGCGGCCTGTACCTCCTGTTCGGCGACGTCGAGCGTCTGGCCGAGCGAGAACTGCAGCGTGACGATCGAGACGCCGGCGGCGCTCGACGAACTCATGCGCTGCAGGCCGGGCATCTGGCCGAACTGCTTCTCCAGCGGCGCGGTGACGGTGTTCGTCATCACCTCGGGGCTGGCGCCGGGGTAGAGCGTCTGCACCTGGATGGTCGGGTAGTCGACCTGGGGCAGCGCGGCCAGCGGCAGGAACTTGAAGCCTACCAGGCCGGCGAGCACGATGGCGACCATCAGCAGCGAGGTCGCTACCGGCCTCTCAATGAACGGGCGGGAGGGGTTCATGACCGTCCCGTCTTATTGCTGTTCGGCTTGTTCGCGGCGTTGGCGGCGCCGCTCGCCCCACGGGCCGGAGGCACCCGAGGCGCCGCGCTCGGCCCACGGTGCGGAGGCACCCGGTGCGAAGCCGGCCGGTGCGGAAGCGCCCTCGCCGAAGC
>NZ_JBFUFP010001354.1:0-1238 GCF_056403375.1 Rhizobacter sp. P2_H2 | reverse complement strand
ACCGACAGGTCGATGCCGCCGCTGATGATCACGAAGCACATGCCGACCGCGATGATGCCGATGAAGGCGGTGCGGGTCAGCACGTTCATCGCGTTGTCCCAGGTCGCGAAATCGCCGTTCAGCAGCGTGCCGGCGATGCACAGCAGCACGAGGCCGAGCCACGGGCCTGCTGCCTGCAAGCGCAGACGCCAAGCGGCCGTGACAGGTGAGGCCGGGCCGAGCGCCGGGCCGCCCCAAGCCGGCCCGGATCCCCCCGGGGGATCGGTCGGCGTACCCGCCGGCCGAGGGGTCCTAATGTGTTCCTGTGGCATGAGCGATCAGCTCCTCTTCGGTCAGGTGGTCGGCCGACAGCGTGGCCTGCAGCCGCCCCGCGCGCATCACGGCGACGCGGTGGCACAGGCCGATCAGCTCGATCAGCTCGGATGAAATGACGACGACGCCGCGGCCCTGCTCGGCCAGGCGCTGGATCAGGAAATAGATGTCGCGCTTGGCACCGACGTCGACGCCGCGCGTCGGCTCGTCGAGCACCACCACGCGCGGCTGCGGCTGCAGCACCTTCGCGATCGCGAGCTTCTGCTGGTTGCCGCCCGACAGCGACGACGCCCGGCTGCCGAGGTCGCGCGTGCGGATGCCGAAATCCGCCACCGCCTGCTGCAGCGCCAGCGCCTCGGACGCCGGGTCGAGCAGCGGGTGCGTGTGGCGCGCCAGGTCCATCAGCGTCAGGTTGTCGCGCAGCGAGAGCCGCACATGCAGGCCCTTGCCCTTGCGGTCTTCGCTGAGGTACGTCAGCCCGTGCTGCGCGGCCTMGCGCGGGCTGCGCAGCGGGCGCTCTTTTCCATCGAGCTCGATGCGGCCGGCGCTGCGCGGGCGCAGCCCGAGCAGGCCCTCGAACATCTCGGTGCGGCCGGCCCCCACCAGCCCGGCGAAGCCGAGGATCTCGCCCGGGCGCACCTCGAAGCTCACGTCGTGCGCCCAGCCGGGCACGCTCAGGCCCTCGACCTTCAGCAGCGGTGCCGGCGTGCCGGCCACCGGCAACTTCGCCGGGAACATGTCCGACAGCTCGCGGCCGACCATCAGGTTGGCCATCTGCTGGCGCGAGAGCCCGGCGGTCGGCGCGCGGGTCACGAAGCGGCCGTCGCGCATCACGACGATCTCGTCGGTGATGCGCTCCACCTCGTCGAGCTTGTGCGAGATGTAGACGATGGTCACGCCATCGGCCTTCAGCTGCGCGATCAGCG
>NZ_JBFUFP010001353.1:0-1241 GCF_056403375.1 Rhizobacter sp. P2_H2 | reverse complement strand
AAACCGAACAGCTCGAAGTGGTTGATCAGGCAGGTGCTGATCAGCAGCATCGCCCAGCCGAGCCAGAACACCGCCTGCAGCGCGAAGCGCCCGGCAGGGTCGGCGACCGACCACACCACCGGCTGCGCGATCGGCCGCCACTGCCACAGCAGCAGCGCCAGCACCACCGTCGCCGCGAGCACGAAGCTGCTGCGCTCGACCGGCTCCGGCACGATGCGCGTCCACCAGCGCTTGAAGCCGCGGCGCGCCATCACGCTGTGCTGCACCGCGAACAGGCCGAGCAGCAGCAGGTTGACGACCAAGGCCTCGGCCAGCGGCACCGCGCTGCCGCTGTCGATGTCCTTCGGCACGGCCACGCCGCCGACGAAGCCGATCGCATAGGTGAAGGTCGCCAGAAAGAACACGTAGACGGCAACGCCGTAGAGAACCCCGAACATGGTTGAACCCCCCATGAAGTGCCGGCAGACGCGCTCAGCGCGCCCACCAGCGGTTGTCGAGCACCTGCGCAATGCGCAGCGCCGCACGCGCTGCGCCATCCATCTCCACCGGCCGGTAGCGCACCGGCTCGTGCATCGCGGCCAACGCCCGCTCGGCCAGCGTGTCGGGGTCGAGCGTCGCGTAGTCGAGCGATCGATCGGCCCCGTAGTTGGCGAGCCGGCAGCGCACATGCACGCACTGCTCGAAGTGGCGCTGCAGCGGAAAGCTCAGGAACGGTCGGCGCGTCGCCACCAGTTCCATGCACGTCGACAGCCCACCCTGCACCAGCGCCAGGTCGCAGCACGCGAGGTGCTCGTACAGCTTGTGCACGTAAGGCCGGATCTCCAGCCCGTCGAGCTGCGGGAAATCGTCGGTGGGCAGGCGGGGGCCGGCCACGACGATCAGCCTCAGCTCCGGCAGCTCGCGCTTCATGCGGGGGAACGCCTGCACGATGCGCCGCAGCAGCGGCCGGCCGACGGCGGTGCCGCCGACGGTGGCGATCGCGATCTTCTCGCCGCGGCGATAGCCGTGCCGGGCCCGCAACTGCTCGGTGTCGGMCAGCRCCGCCGGATCGAAGGGCAGCGCATAGCCGCAGTAGCTGAAGTTGCGGTCGGTCCAGTCGCGGATGCCGGGCAGGCCCGGGCCGAAGGAGGCCTCGGTGACGTCGTCGCGGTTGCCGACGAACAGCGCCGCATCGCGGATGCCGGGGTAGCGTGCGACATGCTCCAGGTCGTCGGCATTGCGGTCGGCGCACAGCAGGGCCT
>NZ_JBFUFP010001352.1:0-1242 GCF_056403375.1 Rhizobacter sp. P2_H2 | reverse complement strand
AAGTAGTCGCGCGGGTGCGGCTCGAAGGTCATCACGCACGAGGGCAGCCCGCGGTGCTGGGCCTCGTTGCGCAGCAGCGCCAGCATGGCCTGGTGGCCGCGGTGGACGCCGTCGAAGTTGCCGATCGTGAGGGCGCAGGCATCGGCGATGCCGGGATGGTTGAAACCGCTGAAGACGCGCATGGGCGGGCATTATCCGTCGCGGCGCAGCGGGCCGCTCGCGGTGCCACCCCCCTTGGATCAGCGCTTGCGCTCCAGCTGTTCCCGCTCCGCCGCGCTGACCCAGCGCCACGCGCCGCTCGGCACGCCTTTCAGCGTCAGCTCGCCGAAGGCGCTGCGGTGCAGGCCTTCGACCCGGTTGCCCACCGCGGCCACCATGCGCTTGACCTGGTGGTACTTGCCTTCGGTCAGCGTGAGCCGCAGCGTGGTTTCACCGGTTGCCTCGCAGGCCGCGGCGCGCACCGGCGCCGGGTCGTCGTCGAGCACCACGCCGGCCAGCAGCTGCGCCACCTGCCCGGGCGTCACCTCGTGTTTCGCCGTCACCTCGTAGACCTTCGGCACGTGGTGCTTCGGCGAGGTCAGCCGGTGGATCAGCGTGCCGTCGTCGGTCAGCAGCAGCAGGCCGGTGGTGTCCTCGTCGAGCCGGCCGACCGGCTGCACGCCGCGGTTGCGCAGCGGCGGGGGCAGCAGGTTCAGCACGCTCGGGTGGTGCTTCGGCTTCTGCGAGCATTCGTGGCCGGTCGGCTTGTGCAGCAGCACCAGCGCCTTCTCGTGAAAACGCCAGTCGCGGCCCTGCACCGTGAACACCAGGCCCTCGGTGTCGACCTCTTCGGCCGGCTCCTCGATGACCCGTCCGCCGACCGACACCAGCCCGTGCCAGACCAGGCCCTCGCATTCGCGGCGTGTGCCGAAGCCTTGGGAAAACAACACCTGCGACAAGCGCATCGACGATCTCTTTCGTTCGGAAGGGCGGTTCGGCCCCGGCTTCGCCGGGAACCCCGGGGGAGGGTGGCGTCACTCAGCCAGATCGTTCATTTGACGCGGGATGGCTTCATGACGGGTTGTCGGGATTGTCGCAGCGGCCTCGGGGCGTGCCCCTGGCTGCTCGACGAGCAGGGCCGCACCATCCGGCTCCGGGCCCGGCAGATCAGCCTGTCGACGCTCGAACACCTCGCCCGGTTGTTGCAAGAGGGGCCGCCGGCGCATCTCGACCTGTCGAGCGCGCCCTTCGGGTGTGCCGGGA
>NZ_JBFUFP010001351.1:0-1249 GCF_056403375.1 Rhizobacter sp. P2_H2 | reverse complement strand
ACCGAGTATTGCACCGCACCGAACTGATGATCGAGGTCTGGCGACTGCCACTCGATGCCGGTCGGGGACTGGAACTTGTAGCCTGACGACTCAATCTGGAAATTGATCGTCACGATTCCGTTGGCGACGGTCTGCGGGAGGTTCAAGACCTCCGGGCTGACGGTGGTCTTCAGCACGTCCTGATTGTTTTCGTCCTTGACCACATAGGCGAAGACGTGAACTGTGATGGGAAGGCCCATGATGCATAGCTCCTTTGGCGCCGTCGCCGCCGTGCGCGGCGTCCAGCTGGTTGACGAGGTCGAGGTGTGCGGGCTCGCGGCAGCGCCCGATCAGCGGGTGTCGTTCTGCACCACCGGATCGACCGAGCCTCTCCGCTCCTCTTTGCTCGACTTCACGTTGACCGTATAGGGGTACGCCCTGCCGCTGTAGTTCTGGTTCTCGACCATGGCCTGCCTGCGGTCTGAGCTGTACCACGGTTGCCCGAACTGGTTGTCGGTGTCGCCGGTGAACACAATGCCGTTGTCATCGAAGATGACATCCACCGATTCGATCCTGAAGGTGATGGTGGTAGCCCCATCGAAAGGGAGCGCCGGCAGGTTCAGGACTTCGGGCGTTACGTGCGCATCCAGCTCACCGTTTTTGGTCGACGGGCCCACGTAGGCGACGATGCTGACTGTGATGGGAATGCTCATGATGTTTTCTTTCCTTTGGCGCTATTGCCGCCCCGCGCGGCGTCCAGCTGGTTGACGAGATCGAGATAAGCGGGGTGTCGGTACGAGGTGTGCTGGATGCGGTCGACCACCTGCCGGGCCGCCTCGCGATCGCCGAGGCGAAGGCGCACGCGCGCCAGCGTGGTCAGCACCGAGCCGTCGTCCAGTGCGGCGAAGGGTTGCAGCAACTCGGCCGCGCGGGCCCAGGCCGCCCGGGCCGCGGCAGGGTCGCCGTCGGCCTGCAGGTTGCCCAGTGTCTCGGCGGCGGTCGCCATCACCACGGTGAGGTTCACGCGGCCCAGCGTGCCCTTCGCCACCACCGACGACGACATGGACAGGTAGGCAGCGAGCTGCGACACCAGCGCCGCACGGTCCGCCGGCGCCAGCAGCGCCGAGTACGCGAGCGCACGCCCCTTCAGGTCGACCGAGTAGCGTGGCGAGGCGGGGCTGACGCCGTCCAGCCCCTTGGCGCAATCGACCGTGGCCGCGAGGCCGGCCGCGGCTTCGGCGGCGCGCGCCATCGCCAGGTCGACCTCCAC
>NZ_JBFUFP010001350.1:0-1249 GCF_056403375.1 Rhizobacter sp. P2_H2 | reverse complement strand
CACCATCCCGCAGGCCGACGCGATGAAGGCCGCCGGCGTCAAGCTCGACTTCGTGCTCGAGATCGACGTGCCCGATGCGTCGATCATCGAGCGCATCAGCGGCCGCCGCGTGCACCCGGCCTCGGGCCGCAGCTACCACCTGAAGTTCAACCCGCCGAAGACCGCGGGCCGCGACGACGTGACCGGCGACGAGCTGATCCAGCGCGACGACGACAAGGAAGAGACCGTCAAGAAGCGCCTCGACGTCTACCAGAAGCAGACGCGCCCGCTGGTCGAGTACTACTCCAGCTGGGCCGCGGCCGGCGACGCCGTGGCACCCAGGTACCGCAAGATCTCCGGCACCGGCACGGTCGAGGAGATCACTGCGCGCGCGCTGGCCGCGCTTCAGTAAGAAGACGAGGGAGAGGCGCCATGGACATCGCAGGCAAGGTCTTCATCGTGACCGGCGGGGCCTCGGGCCTCGGCGAAGGCACGGCGCGCATGCTCGCGGCCGCGGGCGGCAAGGTCGTCATCGCCGACCTGCAGGCCGACAAGGGCGAGGCGGTCGCGAAGGAACTGGGCGGCGTCTTCGTGCGCTGCGACGTGAGCCAGGAGGCCGACGGCCAGGCGGTCRTCGCCGCGGCGGTGGCGGCCGGCAAGCTGATGGGCCTCGTCAACTGCGCCGGGATCGCACCGGCCGTCAAGACGGTCGGCAAGGACGGCGCACACCCGCTCGCGGTGTTCTCGAAGACCGTGACGGTCAACCTGGTCGGCAGCTTCAACATGATCCGCCTCGCCGCCGAGGCGATGAGCCGCAACGCGCCCGAGCCCACCGGCGAGCGTGGCGTGCTGATCTCGACCGCCAGCGTGGCAGCGTATGACGGGCAGATCGGCCAGGCAGCCTATGCCGCGTCGAAGGGCGGCATCGTCGGCATGACGCTGCCGATCGCGCGCGACCTGGCCCGCAACGGCATCCGCAACATGACGATCGCGCCGGGCATCTTCGGCACGCCGATGCTGTTCGGCATGCCGCAGGAGGTGCAGGACGCACTGGCCGCCGGCGTGCCCTTCCCGAGCCGCCTCGGCACGCCCGCGGACTACGCGAAGCTCGTGCACCAGATCATCACGAACGAGATGCTGAACGGCGAGGTGATCCGCCTCGACGGCGCAATCCGCCTGGCACCGAAATAGAGCCCCCCAGTCGCTTCGCTCCTGCCCCCGAGGGGCGCCTCCCGGCGGCCCGGCAGAGCCGGTTCCGCGGGAGTTGCTT
>NZ_JBFUFP010001349.1:0-1250 GCF_056403375.1 Rhizobacter sp. P2_H2 | reverse complement strand
TGTGCGCGGCGCCTTCGCCGTCGAGCCGCTGCGGCGCGGCGAGCTGGCGGGCCGGCACGTCGCCCTGGTCGACGACGTGATGACCAGCGGCGCGACACTGGCCGAACTGGCCCGCGTGCTGAAGCAGGCCGGCGCGGCGCGCGTCGAGACTTGGGTCGTCGCGCGCACGCCGCGGCCCACGGCGAGTGCCTGAGGCCCGCGACAATCGCGCCCATGTTCAACATCGTCCTCGTCCACCCCGAGATCCCGCCGAACACCGGCAACGTGATCCGGCTCGCGGCCAACACCGGCTGCGCACTGCACTTGATCGAGCCGCTCGGGTTCTCGATGGAAGACCGGCTGCTGCGGCGCGCCGGGCTCGACTACCACGAGTTCGCGCCGGTGAAGCGGCACGCCTCGTGGCTGGAATTCCTCGCCGCTGCACAGCCGGATCCGGCGCGCCTGTTCGCGTTCACGACGCGCGGCAGCCGGCCGTTCGCCGAGGTCGCCTGGCAGGCTGGCGACTGGCTGGTGTTCGGCTCCGAGACCGCCGGCCTGCCGGCCGATCTGCGCGAGACGTTTCCCACGGAGCAGCGCGTGCGCCTGCCGCTGCGCGAGGGGCAGCGCAGCCTGAACCTCAGCAATGYGGTCGCGGTCGCGGTGTTCGAGGCGTGGCGCCAGAACGGCTACGCCGGCGGGGCGTGACTACTCCGCTTGAACGCCGGCGGCCTTGATGACCTTGCCCCAGCGCTCGCGCTCCGACTTCATCAGGCTCGCCAGCGCCTCGGGCGCGGTGCCGGCAGCGCTGAAGTACTGGCCGAGGATCCGGCCGCGCACCTCGTCGGACTTGATGATGCGCACCAGCTCGGCCGACACCCGATCGATCACCGGCTGCGGCGTGCGGGCCGGCGCCAGCACCGCCTGCCACGAGATCGCCTCGAAGCCGGCGTAGCCCTGCTCGACGAAGGTCGGCAGGTCGGGCAGCGCACCGAAGCGGCCGAGCGTCGTGACGCCCAGCGCCTTCAGCTTGCCGGCCTTCACCTGCCCGATCGCGATGCCGGGCACCATGAAGCCGGCCTGCACCTGGCCGGCCAGGATGGCATTGACCACCTGCGGGAAGCCCTGGTAGGGCACGTGCACGATGTCGAGGCCGGCGCGCGCCTTGAACGATTCCATCGCCAGGTGCGCGGCGCTGCCGTTGCCGACGCTGCCGTAGTTCAGCTGGCCCTTGCGCTGCTTCGCGACGCGCACGAAATCGGCCAGCGTGTCGA
>NZ_JBFUFP010001348.1:0-1250 GCF_056403375.1 Rhizobacter sp. P2_H2 | reverse complement strand
AAACAAGGCACAGCCCTTGCATACAAGGCCCCCAGCGTCTTCTTCCCCTTCCTCGTCCACCCCGGAGTACTGACGATGAGCCACCGCTCTTTCCTGAAAGCCCTCGGCCTGCTGGCCGCTGCCCCGCTGCTGTTCGCGGCGTCCGTCGCGCAGGCGCAGACCGCGCTCGACGACGTGCTGGCGAAGAAGCTGATCACGATCGCGATCCCGACCGACTATCCGCCGTACGGCTTCGTCGGCAYCGACCTGAAGCCGCAGGGGCTGGATGTCGACATGGCCACGCTGATCGCCGCGAAGCTGGGCGTGAAGGTCGAGCTGGTGCCGGTGACGAGCGCGAACCGCATCCCCTACCTGCAGACGAAGAAGGCCGACCTGGTGATCTCGACGCTCGGCAAGAACCCCGACCGCGAGAAGGTGATCGACTTCACCGCCGCCTACTCGCCGTTCTTCCAGGCGGTGTTCGGCCCGAAGACGCTGGCCGTGAAGACGCCGGCCGACCTCGCCGGCAAGAGCATCGGCGTGACGCGCGGCGCGATGGAAGACCAGGAACTCGGCAAGATCGCGCCCTCGGGCCTGGACGTGAAGCGCTTCGAGGACAACAACGTGACCGTCTCGGCCTACGTGTCGGGCCAGACCCAGCTGATCGCCACCGGCGCCTCGGTGGCCGGCGCGATGATGGCGAAGAACCCGCAGCTGGGCACCGAGTTCAAGCTGCTGCTGAAGGATTCGCCGAACTTCATCGGCGTCGCCAAGGGCGAGGACAAGCTGCGCGCGAAGGTCAACGAGATCATCGCCGATGCGAAGAAGGCCGGCGAGCTCGACAAGATGGCGGTCAAGTGGCTCGGCCGCCCCGCCGGCGACCTGCCCCAGTAAGCCACCCACGCTCGCGATGATCAGCCTCGACTTCCCGGCCGTGCTGGCCGAGTGGCCGCTGATGGCCAAGGGCGCGGGCATCACGCTCGCACTCACCGGCGTGTCGGCGGTGTTCGGCCTGGCGCTCGGCGTGGCCTGCGCGTGGGCGCGGCTGCACGGCCCGGCGTGGCTGCGCTTCATCGCCGGCGCGTACGTGGAGCTGATCCGCAACACGCCGTTCATCGTGCAGCTGTTCTTCCTGTTCTTCGGGCTGCCGAGCCTGGGCGTGCGCTTGTCGCCGGAGGGCGCCTCGGTGCTCGCGATGGTGATCAACCTCGGCGCCTACGCGGCCGAGATCGTGCGTGCCGGCATCGCCACCACGCCGCGCGGCCAGATCG
>NZ_JBFUFP010001347.1:0-1254 GCF_056403375.1 Rhizobacter sp. P2_H2 | reverse complement strand
AACAGGCGCTGCGTCTCGGCGGGCGTGAGCGTCGCGGTCGGCTCATCCATGATCAGCAGGCGCGCCTTGCGCGACAGCGCCTTCGCGATCTCGACCAGCTGCTTCTCGGCGACGATCAGCTCGCGCACCCGGGTGTCGGGGTCGATGTCCAGGCCGACCTGCTGCAGCACGCGGCGCGATTCGTCGCGCATCGCCGCATCGTCGAGCAGCCAGCCGCGGCGGCGCTCATGGCCGAGGAAGATGTTCTGCGCGATGCTCAGGTCCTCGGCCAGGTTGAACTCCTGGTGGATCAGCACGATGCCGCAGCGCTCGGCATCGCGCGAGTTCGTGAAGCGCTGCGGCGTGCCGTCGATGCGCAGCTCGCCGTCGCTCAGGGCCTCGTAGCCGGAGAGGATCTTCATCAGCGTCGACTTGCCGGCCCCGTTCTCGCCGAGCAGGCCGACCACGCGGCCGGGTTCGAGCTCGAAGCTGACGCCGTGCAGCACGCGCACCGGGCCGAAGTCCTTGGTCACGTCGGTGAAGGTCACTTGAAGGCTCACGTCACGGCCTCCGGAACGCTGCCACGCGCGCGCATCGTCTCCTGCAGCGCGAGCACGCCGGCGCCGATCACGCCGGTGCGCTCGCCGAGCGGCGCGTACTGGATGTCGAGGTGGCGCGTCGAGAGCGCGAGCGAGCGGTGGTACACGCTCTGCCGGATCGACGCCAGCAGCAGCGGCCCGATGCCGGTGATGCCACCGCCGATGAACACATGCGACGGGTTGAAGAAGTTGACGATCGACGCCAGCATCTGCCCGATGCGCGTGCCTGCCTTCTGCACGATGCCGTGTGCGGCGGCATCGCCGGCGCGGCTCGCCTGGCCCACGTCGATCGGCGAGATGCTGCCCTGCGCCTTCAGCACCTGGGCCAGCAACGCGCTCTGGCCCGACTGCGCCGCCTCGACCGCCATGCGCGAGATCGCCGGGCCGGCCGCCATCGCCTCGACGCAGCCCAGGTTGCCGCAGTGGCAGCGCGGGCCGTCGGGGTCGACGCAGATGTGGCCGACGTCGCCGGCCGAACCGTCGGCGCCGCGGTAGACCTCGCCGTGGCAGACGATGCCGCAGCCGATGCCGGTGCCGATCTTGACCACCAGGAAATTCGGCAACCGCCGGTGCAGCCGCCACAGCTCGCCGAGCGCCATCACGTTGACGTCGTTGTCGATGAAGACCGGCGCCGCATAGTCCTCGCCCAGCACGTCGCGGATCGACAGCCCTTCCC
>NZ_JBFUFP010001346.1:0-1256 GCF_056403375.1 Rhizobacter sp. P2_H2 | reverse complement strand
CAGCGCGCTTCGTGAACTGACTGTCGCCGACTGTTTGACCACAACGAACGAAGTGAGTGGCGGGAGTTTCGGCGACGGGCCATGAAACCAGTCAGCGGAGGGAAGTCAGCGCCCCGCCAGGGGCGATGACCGACCCGGCCGGCGCGCCACGGCCTCCCCCCACGCGCCTTTGCGCGCGCCCATGCCGACCCTAAGCCGCCTCCTGCAACCGGATCTGCGCCGCCAGGAAACGGTACAGCCGCTCGTCGTCGCTGAAGGCCACGTTGAAGCGCAGCCAGCCGGTGGGCCGCGGCTCGACCAGGAACAGCTGCCCCGGCCCGAGCATGATGCCCTCGCCCACCGCCTGCCGCGACAGCTCGGCACCGTCGGGCAGGTCCGGGTGGCGCGCCCACAGGTACAGGCCCGCCTTCGGCTCGCTGAACAGCTCGAAGCCGAGCCCCGCCAGCCGCTGCGCCACCCGGCCGTGCCCGTCGGCCAGCCGGTCGCGCAGCGATTTCAGGTGCTTGCGCCAGCGGCCTTCGGTCAGCGCGCCGAAGGCCAGCCGCTCGGTGATGTCCGACGAGGTCAGCCCCGACACCATCTTCAGCTGCGCGAGTTCGTCCAGCAGGTCCGGCCGCGCAACGACGTAGCCGACGCGGATGTTCGGCGAGATCGTCTTCGAGTAGCTGCCGACGTAGACCACGCGGCGCAGCTGGTCGAGGCTCGCGAGCGAGGGCCGCGGCTCGGGGTCCATGTCGGCATAGATGTCGTTCTCGACCAGCGTCAGGTCGTGCGCGTCGGCCAGCTGCAACAGCCGGTACAGCTGCGCCAGCGGCGTGACCGAACTGGTCGGGCTCTGCAGCCGCGGCTGCGTGAAGAAGGCCTTCGGCCGGTGCTCGGCCAGCAGCGCCTCCAGCGCCGGCAGGTCGTAGCCGGCCGGCGTACGCGGCACGCCGATCAGCCGCGCACCGAGAAAGCGCAGCATGAACATCAGGTTCGGGTAGCCGGGGTCGTCGACCAGCACCGCATCGCCCGGCTTCAGCAGCCGGCGCGCGACGAGGTCGAGCGCCTGGCTCGAACCCTGCGTCAGGAGCACCTGCTCGGCGCCGACCGCGATCTGGTGCTCGGCCAGCGACTCGGTCACCAGGATGCGCAGCGCCATGTGCCCGTGCGGCAGCCCGTAGCCCCCCAGCTCGGCCCCGTCGGCGGCCATCTGGCGCAGGCTGCGCCGCACGCCGTCCTCGAACAGCCAGTCGTGCGGCAGCCAGCCGCAGCCG
>NZ_JBFUFP010001345.1:0-1263 GCF_056403375.1 Rhizobacter sp. P2_H2 | reverse complement strand
GACGTCGAACACATCAATGCCATCGGCAACACCCTGGCCGACCTGACCGAGCGCACGGTCGGCCTCCGGGGGTATCTTTGACTACGATCGCAAAGCACTGCGACTGAACGAGGTCAACGCCGCGCTCGAGAATCCCAAGGTCTGGGACGAACCGAAGCGCGCGCAGGAGCTGGGGCGCGAGAAGCGCACGCTCGAGCAGGTCGTCGAGACCATCGACCACCTGACCGGCAACCTGGCCGACAACTCCGAGCTGTACGAGATGTCGAAGGCCGAGGGCGACACCGACGGCCTGCAGGCCATCGAGGCCGAGACCGCCAAGCTGGCGGAGATCGTCGACGGGCTCGAGTTCCGCCGCATGTTCAACAACCCGGCCGACCCGCTCAACTGCTTCCTCGACATCCAGGCCGGCGCCGGCGGCACCGAGGCCTGCGACTGGGCCGGCATGCTGCTGCGCCAGTACCTGAAGTACGCCGAGCGCAAGGACTTCAAGGCGACGGTCGAGGACCAGTCCGACGGTGAAATCGCCGGCATCAAGAGCGCCACCATCAAGGTCGAGGGCGAGTACGCGTTCGGCCTGCTGCGCACCGAGACCGGCGTGCACCGCCTGGTGCGCAAGAGCCCGTTCGATTCCGCCGGGGGCCGCCACACCAGCTTCGCCAGCGTGTTCGTCTACCCCGAGGTCGACGACACGATCGAGATCGACATCAACCCGTCGGACGTGCGCACCGACACCTTCCGCGCCAGCGGTGCCGGCGGCCAGCACATCAACAAGACCGACTCGGCGGTGCGCCTCACGCACATCCCGACCGGCATCGTCGTGCAGTGCCAGGACGGCCGCAGCCAGCACAGCAACCGCGACGTGGCCTGGAAGCGGCTGCGCTCGCGCCTGTACGACCATGAGATGCGCAAGCGCATGGAAGAGCAGCAGAAGCTGGAAGACACCAAGACCGACGTCGGCTGGGGCCACCAGATCCGCAGCTACGTGCTCGACCAGAGCCGCATCAAGGACCTGCGCACCAACGTGGAGATCTCCAACACCCAGAAGGTGCTGGACGGCGACCTCGACCAGTTCATCACCGCCAGCCTGAAGCAGGGCATCTGATGACGCAGCTGAAGGCCCTGCTCTTCGACCTGGACGGCACGCTGATCGACAGCATGCCGCACCACCACGACGCCTGGGTCGAGTGGCACCGCCGGCGCGAGCTGACCATCGACGCCGAGCGCTTCTTCCTGGAGACGGCCGGGCGCAGCAACGTCGAGATC
>NZ_JBFUFP010001344.1:0-1267 GCF_056403375.1 Rhizobacter sp. P2_H2 | reverse complement strand
CTTCTCGGTGGTGGGCGGCAACACGGTGGTCGAGGTCAGCACCGGCGGCGGCTTCACCAACGGCACCTACAACGCGGCGGCGGTGAACCAGGTGATCACGCTGAACGGCGTCAACCTGGTGAGCACCTTCACCACCGACAACCAGGTGCTGGACGACCTGCTGAAGCGCGGCAAGCTGGTGGTGGATTGATGGCGGGCGGGGCCCGCGCCCGCTTCAACTGTTTTCGCTGATCCAGGGCCCGGTGGCCCCGTCGATGCCGCAGTCCCACAGGCGCTGCGCATCGGCGGCGTTGCTCACGCCCTCGGCGTACACCTGCAACGACAGCCCGTGCAGCAGCGTCACCGTGCCGCGCACGAAGGCGGCGCGGTTCTCGTCGCTGCCCACGCCCTGCACGATGGCCGCGTCGAGCTTCACGTAGTCGAGCCCGGCCTCGAACAGCCGCGGGATCTTGCCCAGCCGCTCGCCGGCATGCTCCAGCCCGAGCCGGATGCCGGTCGGGCGCAGCTGCCGGCCGAGCTCCTGCAGCAGCCCGAAGTGCTCGACGGCCGCGTTCTCGGCCACCTCGAGCCAGATCAGCCGCGCCACCTGCGGCGCATTCCACAGCAGCGCGCGCAGCCGTGCCGAGAAGCCGCTGTCGGCCAGCGACGACGGCGACAGGTTCACGCAGCGCGGCTTGCCGTCGCGCGCCGCATCGCGCAGCGCGAGCGCGAGCGCGCATTCGTCGATGTCGACCGTGAGCCGGCTGCGGATCGCCAGCGGCAGCCAGCGCGCGGCCGGCTCGTACACGCCGTTCGGCTCCAGCTGCAGGCGCAACGGGCATTCGAGGTGGATCAGGTCTTTGCGCACGTTGACCAGCGGGAAGCTGACCAGGTGGGCGCGCTGCTGGCCGATCGCGTCGCGGATGCGCTGGCGCCAGGCGCCCTCGCCCAGCATCGCGACGGCGACACTGCCCTCTCCGCCCAGTTCCACTGCGAACGGCCCGCGGCTCTCGGCGCGCGCCAGCGCGGCATCGGCCTCGCTCATCACCTGCGCCATCGTCATCTCGCGGCGCAGCTCGAGCGCGCCGACGCTGACGCCGGCCTCGGCACTGAGGTTCGGCAGCACCAGGCTCAGCGCATCGGCCAGCGCCTGCGCGGTCTCGCGCGCCATGCCGGCCACCGGCAGGCACAGCGCGAAGTCCGAGCACCAGGCTCAGCGCATCGGCCAGCGCCTGCGCGGTCTCGCGCGCCATGCCGGCCACCGGCAGGCACAGCGCGAAGTCCGAGC
>NZ_JBFUFP010001343.1:0-1268 GCF_056403375.1 Rhizobacter sp. P2_H2 | reverse complement strand
ATCACCTACCCGTCGGGCCGGGTGCTGGTGATCACGCGCGACACCGGCGAGCTCATCGGCATGAGCCTGGCGAAAGACGCAGGCAGCGCGCCTGTCCCGCTGATCAGCAACGTGAAGTGGGAACCCTTCGGCCCGGTGAGCGGCTGGGACTGGCACATGACAAGCGGCCTGATGAACCACACGCGGCTGTTCGACCTGGGCGGGCGCATCGTGCGCTACCCGCTCGGCAACGTGCTGCGCGACGTGAGCTACGACGCCGCCGACCGCATCAGCGGCTTCACGCACCTGCTGGCGAGTGACGGCTCGGCGCAACCCGCGCTGGACCAGAGCTTCGGGTACGACGGGAACAGCCGCCTCACCAGCATCACCGCCTCGGCATCGAGTTGGTCGATCGCCTACGACCCGAACGGCACCCGCACGAGCGTGAGCCTGAACGGCAGCGCAAGTGAGTACACGACCGAGGCGACGAGCAACCGACTGACGAACATCACGAACCCAGCTCGCAGCTTCGGGTACGACAACGCCGGCAACACGACCAGCGACAGCGTGGGCTACACGGCGACCTACGGCCTGAACGGCTCGATCGCGAGCATCACGAAGACAGGGGTGACCGGCAGCTACGACTACAGCGCAGAGCGCCGGCGCATCCGCAAAGTGACGAGCACGGGCGAGACGGTGATCTTCGTGTACGACCTCAAGGGGCAACTGCTCGGGGAATACGACCAGGCCGGCAAGGCGATCCGCGAATACGTGTGGCTGGACAGCATCCCGGTGGCGATGTTCATACCGGACCCGGCCAATGCGAACAACCCGCCACTCATCTACTACATCCACACGGATCACCTGAATGCGCCGCGCATCGTTGTGGACCAGAACGGAGCCAAGCGCTGGCGCTGGCTGGCCGAGCCGTTCGGGACGACGGCACCGGAGACGAATCCCGATGGGCTCGGGGCCTTCACGCAGAATCTGCGATTCCCGGGGCAGTATGCGGATGCAGAGTCGGGGCTTTGGTACAACTACTTCCGCAGCTACGACAGCTCGAAAGGTAGCTATGCGCAGAGCGACCCAATAGGGTTATCCGGTGGGAGTTGGTCAACGTACTCTTATGTCAACGGGAGCCCAATCGGCTTCATAGATCCACAGGGCTTGGCCTATTTTGGCATGCGACCTCTCAACGGCATGCCAACTATGATCTTGAATTTCGCATTGGGCAGATGGCAAGTCGCTCACGAGAATCTTTTTTTGAAGATGGCGCTTCACCTGATAAT
>NZ_JBFUFP010001342.1:0-1268 GCF_056403375.1 Rhizobacter sp. P2_H2 | reverse complement strand
TCGAAACTCCCTGTCCGCCCGGATGAGCGGGGAAGGGGAGCTTACCTTGGCGGAATCAGGCCAGGCGGAAGATGCCGACCGCCGCGACCAGTTGATGCGCCTGCACATGCAGGCTGTCGGCGGCAGCGGCCGATTGCTCGACGAGTGCGGCGTTGCGCTGGGTGGCCTCGTCCAGCCCGGCCACCGTGGCGTTCAGCTGGTCGACGCCCGCGGTCTGCTGCTGGCTGGCCTGGCCCATCTCGGCGATCAGCCCGGCCACGCGCTGCACCTGTTCGACCATGCCGCCCATGTGGCGCCCGGCGCTGTTCACCAGCTCGGCGCCGGCCTGCACGCGCTCGACGCTGGAGCCGATCAGCGCCTTGATCTCCCGGGCTGCCGCGGCGCTGCGCTGCGCCAGCGCGCGCACCTCGCCGGCCACCACCGCGAAGCCGCGGCCCTGCTCGCCGGCACGCGCCGCTTCCACCGCCGCGTTCAGCGCGAGGATGTTGGTCTGGAAGGCGATGCCATCGATCACCGAGACGATCTGGCCGATCTTCTGCGAGCCCTCGGCGATGCTGTCCATCGTGTGCACCACCTGCTGCACGGCCGCGCCGCCCTGGCTCGCGGCCGCGCCCGCCTCGGCGGCGAGCCGGGCTGCGCTGCGGGCCGCATCGGCGCTGGCTTTGAGCGCGCCGGTCAGCTGTTCCATCGACGCGGCGGTCTGCTGCAGGTTGCCGGCCTGCAGCTCGGTGCGCTGGCTCAGGTCGGCGTTGCCGCGCGCGATCTGCTGCGAGCCGGTCGCGATCGAATCGCTGCTGGCCCGCACGGTGGCCACCACCTGCGTCAGCCGCTCGCACATCGCCGCCATCGCGGCCATGATGCTGGTGTCGTCGCCGGCCGCCAGCGGCACGCGCTGGCGCAGGTCGCCGGCGGCGACGGCGTTGGCCACCGCCGCCACGTCGGCCGGTTCGCCGCCGACCTGRCCCCACACCGACTTCCACGCGAAGCGGCCGAAGCCGAGCAGCAGCACGGTGGCCGCAAGAAAGACGCTCCATTGCGACCAGGCCACGCGCGTGAGCGTGGCGTCGAAGCTGGCCGAGGCCACGTCGGCAAAGGTGGTCGAGGCCTTGACCGTGGCATCGACGCCGGCCCGGTGTTGCAGGTACAGCGCGTCGGCCGACTTCAGGGCGGCCTGCGCGGCGAGCGCGTCACCGGTCGTGGTGGCCTTCAGCACCGCGCGCGAGGCCTCGAGGAAGCGCACCGCGGCTTCGTGCTGCGGGCCCAGCAAC
>NZ_JBFUFP010001341.1:0-1270 GCF_056403375.1 Rhizobacter sp. P2_H2 | reverse complement strand
GTTTGTCCCATGATCGGCAGGCTTCGAACTGTCGACGGCAAGGTGGTTGCCGCGAGCAGGTAGGTCGATGTTCAGGCGTGCTCTTTCAGTATCCGACGCCAGGCCACGACACCCAACCCGCACAACATCAGCAGCACGGTGGCCGGCTCCGGCACGGGCGAGATCAGGTAGGCGCGCCCGTTGTCGCCGTTGGCCACGAACTGCCCGAGGTCGTTGATGCCGGTCACGTTGACGAACAACCAATCGCGCACCCCGGCCGCCAGATTGTTGAACGACAGCGTGTTCACGTCCACCAATCCGTAGCCGTTGGCGCCGGTGATGAAGGCGTGGTCCATCATGTTGACGGTCCAGAAGTAGCTGCCGCCCACCTGTCCCGAGTTGTTGATCGACAGCCCGCGGCTGGTCAGCTGCCAGGCGCCGCCCATCTCGAACTCGCCCATGTCATGGATGTTCAGCCTGCGGCCGATGCCATCCGGCCCGGCGACGAAGGCCGATGCGTCGGTGTAGTAGTCGGCCTCGGTCGTGCCCACGGTCTGGCCGTTGTCGTTGATGCCGGCGGCCTTCGACGTGTGGTACGGGCTCGTCGGATCCGAACCGGCGATCGTGATCGGTGCCATCACGCCGTAGGGAGCGCCATCCTGGGTGTTCGTCATGAAGCCGCGGGTGGTCCCGAAATTGAACGAATCCTCGCGGCCGCCCGCCACCGTGGAGACACCGGCCACCTTGCCGGACTGGTTGATGCCGGTGCCGATGGAATTGGCGCCGCCCAGCGTGCCGAGCTCCACGACGGCCGCGCCGCCCGCCTGCGTCACGAAGGCACGCTGCGTGCCCGCCGCCGTGGCGTACGAGCCGGTCACTTGCCCGCTGTTGTTGATGCCGTTGCCGAAGCTGTGCGTTCCGGGCGTCGCGAGCGCCTGCGGCGCGATGCTGCCGTCGGCCCGATAGACGAAGGCGCGAGGGCTGCCCACGGCAGGGTTCTCATCTTCGTTGCCGGGTGCTGTGGCCGAAGTGCCCACCACCCAGCCGTTGTCGCTGATGCCGGTCGCCTTGCTCCAGTTGCCGCTGGCCAAGGTCGGGATCGCCGCCAGGCCCGTGCCGTTCACGCCCGTCACGAAGGCCTGGTAGTTGCCGTAGACGGAATTGCCGGCGTACAGCTGCCCGARGTCGTAGCCGTAGCCGACCACCTGGCCGCTGTTGTTGATGCCGGTGGCATACGAGTGCTGCCACATGCCACCCAGCGTGCCGAGGTCGGTGACGCTGTACTCCAGGG
>NZ_JBFUFP010001340.1:0-1271 GCF_056403375.1 Rhizobacter sp. P2_H2 | reverse complement strand
GCTCGCGCTCGACTACCGCCAGGAGTTCAACAAGGACGTGGTGGTCGACATCGTCTGCTTCCGCAAGCTCGGCCACAACGAGCAGGACACGCCGGCGCTCACGCAGCCGCTGATGTACAAGAAGATCGCCCAGCACCCGGGCACCCGCAAGCTGTACGGCGACAAGCTGGTGGCGCAGGGCGTGCTGCCGGCCGACGGCCCGGACGCGATGGTCAAGGAGTTCCGCGCCGCGATGGATGCCGGCAAGCACACCATCGACCCGGTGCTGACTAACTACAAGAGCAAGTACGCGGTCGACTGGTCGCCGTACCTGAACAAGAAGTGGACCGATTCGGCCGACACCGCGCTGCCTCTGGCCGAGGTGAAGCGCCTGGCCGAGCGCATCACGACGGTGCCGGCGAACTTCAAGCCGCACCCGCTGGTCGAGAAGGTGCTGGCCGACCGCGCCGCGATGGGCCGCGGCGACATCAACATGGACTGGGGCATGGGCGAGCACCTCGCCTTCGCGTCGCTGGTCGCGAGCGGCTACCCGATCCGCCTGTCCGGCGAGGACAGCGGCCGCGGCACGTTCACGCACCGCCACGCGGTGCTGCATGACCAGAACCGCGAGAAGTGGGACGAAGGCACCTGGACGCCGCTGCAGCACGTGGCCGACAACCAGGCCCCGTTCGTCGTGATCGACTCGCTGCTCTCCGAAGAAGCGGTGCTCGGCTTCGAGTACGGCTACGCGAGCGCCGACCCGAACACGCTGACGATCTGGGAAGCGCAGTTCGGCGACTTCGTCAACGGCGCGCAGGTGGTGATCGACCAGTTCATCGCATCCGGTGAAGTGAAGTGGGGCCGTGCGAACGGCCTGACGCTGATGCTGCCGCACGGCTATGAAGGCCAGGGCCCGGAGCACTCGTCGGCGCGCCTGGAGCGCTTCATGCAGCTGGCCGCGGACAACAACATGCAGATCGTGCAGCCGACCTCGGCCAGCCAGATCTTCCATGTGCTGCGCCGCCAGATGGTGCGCATGTTCCGCAAGCCGCTGATCATCATGACGCCGAAGTCGCTGCTGCGGAACAAGGACGCCACGTCCCCGCTCGTCGAGTTCACGAAGGGCGAGTTCAAGACGGTGATCCCCGAAGCGAACGACGAGATCGCGACCGACAAGGTCAAGCGCATCGTCGCCYGCTCCGGCAAGGTCTACTACGACCTGGTGAAGGCCCGTGCCGAGAAGAAGGGCACCGACGTGGCGATCATCCGCGTCGAGCAGCTCTATCCGTTCC